>JALVEG010000489.1 GCA_027031145.1 Saprospiraceae bacterium
TTCTCGTGTTCATCTTAGCCGGTGCCCTCGGCATCTACGCATTCAGGCTCCCCCTGGAACGGCCGTATTACCACCTTTTCACGGGACTTTTTGGGGTCCCGGTTCTTATGGGCCCCATTTTTGGAGATGGGGGAAGAATATCTCCGGGGAGTGGCGAGGTTCTGATTGAGAGAAAACGTTTCCTCGGGTTCTCGTTCCTGGGAACGGTGCTCGGAATGGTGGCGTCGCTAATCCCAGCTTTCACGGCCTCTCAGGCGGCTCTCATTGGGTCTTTCCTCTCCAGGGACGAGAGGTCGTTCCTCACGGTTGTTTTTTCGGTCAACACCTCCACCTTCCTCTTTTCCTTCCTCAACTTCCTCAGCACGGGCAGGGTAAGGAACGGCATAGTGGCACTCATGAGCCCCCTGCCGGAGAGGGCTTACACCTTCTATCTCTTCGCGGCCCTCTTCATATCGCTGGCGGTTCTCCTCTACGGGGAGCCCTTAGCAAGGTTGCTCCTTGGACTGGTTTCAAGGATCCCCTACAGGCTTTTGAACGCCTCCGTTCTTCTCGCTTTGATAATGCTCTCCTTCCTGTTCGACGGCCCTGTGGGCCTGCTGGTGCTCTCAGGGGCGGCGATGGTCGGGTCTTTGGCCATAGTTCTTGGCGTCAAAAGGACGAACTGCATGGGGGTGCTCATGCTCCCGATGATAATCGGATAAGAAAAGGGAATCAGACCGACTTTTCCTTCAGGATCCTCTGGAACTCCACGTAGTCCGTAACGATCTTCTTCCCGTCGAGGGTCGTGAAGTAGGCCTTTTTCCGTCTGATCTTTTTAACGTTCGTGTACTTCATCTCGGGCGGGTCGTAAGAACCGGGTTCGACAACTTCGTCTTCGATTATGTAGGTCTCGAGGTCTGGCTGGCCGACGTATTTCCAGACCTCGTAGAAAACCTCCGGTTCGAGGTGGATTTCGCCCTCAATCTCCGTCCAATCCGCCCCTATTTCCTCCAGAAACTCTTTCACTACCTCGAAGTGCATAGAACCACCGGCATAATATAGGACGCTAAGGGTTATATACCTATCGCCGAACTTCAAGCGGTGGTGAGGGAATGGCTAAGGTCATAGTTGACGCCCAGGCCGCAAGGGCCATAGGAAAGGGCGCGATGATAGTGTTCAAGAAGGGTGTTGTGAGAACTGAGGGAGAGATAAGGCCGGGGGACATCGTTGAGGTGTACACGCGAGGGGGCAAGTTCCTCGGTAAGGGATTTGCTAATCCAAACTCGAACATCATGATAAGGCTGGTCACGAAGGACAGGGACACCGAGATAAACAAGGAACTCTTCCGCGAGAGGATCAAAAAGGCCAACGAGTACAGGAAGGAGGTTCTCGGCTACGATAAGGCCTACCGTATGGTTTACGGGGAGGCCGACTACCTTCCCGGGCTTATAGTGGACCGCTTCAACGATATAGCCTCCCTCCAGATATCGAGCGTTGGCATGGAGAGGTTCAAGCTCGATCTAGCTGAGGCCATCATGGAGGCAGAGCCGGAAATCGAAACCGTATTCGAGAAGAACACTGGAAGATCCCGGAGGAGGGAGGGTCTACCGGAGATAGAACGCGTTCTCCTTGGGAAGGAGAAGTACCGCACCGTAATAGAGGAGGGCAAGGCCAAGTTCATCGTCGATATGAGGGGACAGAAGACCGGCTTTTTCCTCGACCAGAGGGAGAACAGGATAGCCCTGGAGAAGTACGTCAAGCCAGGAATGAGGGTTCTCGACGTCTTTACGTACTCGGGCGGCTTTGCCATTCACGCTGCCGTGGCCGGTGCGGAGGAAGTTGTGGCAGTGGACAAGTCCCCAACGGCCATAGAGATGGCCAAGGAAAACGCGAAGCTCAACGGTGTCGAGGACAGAATGAAGTTCATAGTCGGCTCGGCATTTCCGGTTATGGAGGAGATGATAAAGCGCGGTGAGAAGTTCGATATAGTGATCCTTGATCCTCCCGCCTTTGTCCAGCACGAGAAGGACCTCAAGAGGGGGCTTCGCGCTTACTTCAACGTGAACTACGCCGGCTTGCAGCTGGTTAAGGAGGGCGGAATACTGGTTACTGCCT
>JALVEG010000490.1 GCA_027031145.1 Saprospiraceae bacterium
GATGGTACTTTCAGAGGAGAAAAATTGAATTCAGGAGTGTTTTCCTGGTATCTTGAAATTGAAAATTTAGACGGAACAAGTCAAAACTTTAAAGGTTTGGTTACATTGTTGAGATAAAATTAAAATAGTGAAAAGAATATTAGTATTCATATTTATTTTAAATGCTGTTTTTTTAAACAGCCAGGATGCTGTTTTTTCACAGTTTTATCATAATCCTCCTACTGCTAATCCCGCTTTAACAGGTGTTTTTAACGGAAAAAATCGCGCAGGTACAATATTGAGAAATCAATGGTACAGTGTAGTTCCCAATGCATCTTTAACAACAACAAATATTTTTTATGATCTAAGATTGAACATTTTAAATGATGATTATCTTGGGATAGGGGCAATGGTTTTTGATGACAGATCAGGTCTGGCAAAGATCGGCAAAACTCATGGATATCTGAATTTGTCATACTCAAAGCATCTTACCGGAGATAAGTACCGTGGGACCGATCAATATCTGGTATTTGGTACTCAATTTGGATATGGTATTACATATCTTGATAATTCAGGGTTTTTGTTTGGTTCACAATTCAATAAAAACACTGAAGTTGTAGATCCAGATATTATTTCAGGAGAAAACTTGCTGAGTTCAAAATTATATCCTGATATCAATATGGGCTTAATGTGGTATTTTACAGGCAAAACAAGTTCATATTATGTAAGCGGAGCTATTTCACATTTGAACAGGCCGGATATTTCCCTTGTTGATGGTTCTGTTGATAAGTTGAAAATGAGGTATTCAGGGCTGGTCGGAGGAGAATTTGAAACAGGTAATGGCATAAGTTTATTGCCATCTTTATTTTTCAATATGCAGGGACAGATCATTCAATCTATTATTGGTTCCAATATCAGATATGAGTATTTTAGAGATGATAAAAATGCCTTCAGGATTGGATTATGGGCAAGGTTGACAAATTCTCTTTCAGGAATAGAGATTCCCGATTTGATTTTTTCCTCTATTATTGAGATCAATGATCTTGAAATAGGATTAAGTTATGATATTACTATTTCTAATTTGAATTATATAAACGGTTATAAAGGAGCATTTGAATTATCCTTGATCTATGTTTGGGGCAAAAGCCCTGACAGGAACTCTTTGACTTGTCCAAGATTTTAAAATATAAGTTAATATCACCGATTCTGAAAATAGAGATATATAAAGTATAAAGTATAAAGTATAAACAATCAATAATCAATAATCAATAATCAATAAGCAATAAGCACTTACCTATACGCATCTATCAACACTTCCAGTATTTTTATCGCAGATTCGGGAATAGCAGTTCCGGGACCAAAAATGCCTGCAACGCCATGATCAAACAGATATTCATAATCTTTTTTAGGAATAACTCCACCTGCGATCACTAAAATATCATCCCTGTTGATTTTTTTCAATTCATTGATAGTCTCGGGAACCAGTGTTTTATGTCCTGCTGCCAATGAAGAAATACCCAGGATGTGTACATCGTTTTCAGCAGCTTGTTTCGCTGCTTCCTCAGGAGTTTGGAACATAGGTCCGATATCCACATCAAATCCCATATCGGCAAAAGCACTTGCGATTACTTTTGCTCCACGGTCGTGTCCGTCTTGTCCTAATTTAACGATCATTATTCTTGGACGCCTTCCTGTTAAAGTATTGAATTCATTGGATAATTCTTTTGCTTTTATAAAATTTTCATCCATTTTAATCTCTTGTGAATAAATTCCTGTTGAAATTTGTGATTTTATATTGTATCTGCCAAAAGCTTCTTCCATTGCATAGGATATTTCCCCCAAAGTAGCTCTTTCCCTTGCAGCATCTACTGCCAGAGCTAACAGATTGCCGGTCCCTGATTTTGCGGCTTCGGTTATTTTTTGCAATAATTTCTTAACCTTTTTATTATTTCGTTTCTTTTTGATCTTTTTAAGACTTTTGATCTGATTTTTTCTGACCTGTGTATTATCAACTTCGAGTGTTTCCAATTCAACATCAGAATCAAAAGGGAAAATATTGATACCTACTATTTTTGTTTTACCCGAATCTATTTTTGCTTAATTGCTT
>JALVEG010000491.1 GCA_027031145.1 Saprospiraceae bacterium
GTAGCTCAGCCGGTAGAGCAACGGCCTTTTAAGCCGTGGGTCCTGGGTTCAAATCCCAGCCGGGTCACAAAAGCTCCTTAATGTATGTTGAGGAGCTTTTTTTATTTGTTTTTTGATTACGCTAAATTATATTTTCTTACTTTCGTAAATAATAAATATTTAACGCAATGAATCAAAAATATTTTCTTTTGTTATTTCTGATTTTGAATATGGGATTTTTGTTCTCCCAAGACAATTCAATATTCTATACCCATACGGAAATAAGAGATACAAATGAAAATAAATTGTATTTTGATATTAAAACAACATCTTTTCTTAAGAATAACGAGTATTTTGATACTATTGTTAAGGAATGGGAATTGGAAACATTGAAGGGATGGACAGGGATCGGTTTTATGCTTCAACCTAAATTGGTTTATCAGCCAAGTAATACAACCCGGGTTGAAGCGGGATATTTTTTAGAAAAGTTTTCAGGAAGAAACGATTTTTATAAACCTGTACCATTGTTCAGGATACAACAAAAGCTAACAAGTTCGCTGGAACTGGTTTTCGGTCAGTTATATGGTGGTTTGGAACACAAACTAGGTGAACCTGTTTATCGATTTGACAGATATTATAGCGACAATGTGGAATACGGCATCCAATTTTTATTTAAAAACAAATATTTCACTAATGATCTGTGGATAAATTGGGAAAAATTCATTTTTTACAATGATTCTTTCAAAGAAGAATTTGTACTGGGTAATGTCTCGGAAATTAAATATGAGCTAAATAAAAAAATGAAATTCAGTATTCCTTTTCACTATACCTGGACTCATGCAGGTGGTCAGATAGACAAGCATGATGAAAACCGTGGTTCCTTGATGTCGCTGAATAATATAATGACAGGATTAAAACTGAAATATAGATCACAGAACAGGATTTTGAGATCAATCGATTTTTCTTATTCTTATTATCATTACAGTGCAGGAGCAAATCCGCCGAAAGGTCAAAAATTTCATCAACTTTTTGATAAAGGATATGGACATTATCTCAAGGCAAATATGGATTTTGGCAGTATAAAACTGATGCTTGGTTACTGGAAAGCCCACAATTTTATAGCCAGGCGCGGAGAATATATCTTTCAGTCAATTTATGAATATCTGCCAGATGATTATATTTCGGATAAAACATTATATACTTTGAAATTTATCTATGACAAAAAAATAAAAGATAATATTACATTTAGTATCAGATCAGATATATATTACAGACCGGATAAAAACAATACTATCTATTCTTATGCTTTTTATTTTGTGTATAATGACGTGTTTCTGTTGAAGAAGGTAAAGCCACTTTACTGATTTACCAGCAAATATATCAGGTAATCAAGTCCATTATCATTAATTATTTATAAAGATTATTATATTTGTTATCTATATTTATTTTTATTGGGATTTTGGCGATTTGAAAAAAATGAGAGTATTTCAACAGTTTCGTCATTCTTAATTCTATAATACATTGAATTCAGTTTCAGTATAACAGCTCTCCTTACATTTCTGTTATTTGATTTTTGAAATAATGTCGGATTATTAGAAATTAAATGTATTGTTTTTTCAATTTCATTTGCTAATTTCCTTAATTCTTTTTCTGTCCAATTCCTTTCCAGATATTCAAAAACTATTTTCAATTCAGAAAGTGCATTATCTGTCCATAAAATTTTATAGCCATTTTTCATATATTTTTCGAGCTTCTGACTGTGAATTTAATTTTCCCCGATCTGCATCGGAAATTCCTTTTTCGATTGACTCTTTTTCTTCTTGTGATATTTTTTTCCACCAATCTTTTGATTGATTTTTTCTCAAATCAACGATTTTTTGAATTAAAGAATAATCTTCCAATGTTGTTAACCATTGGATCAATTCTATTTTAATATTTTGAATATTTGTTTCCATACTGCAAATATAATACTTTTTTTACTGATTTACCAGCAAATACATCAGGTAATCAAGTCCGTTTTCTTTATCATGCTCATAGATATGTTTTGCCAATTCGTATTTTTCTACAGGGGTATAGATAAATTTCACAAAATCTTGACC
>JALVEG010000492.1 GCA_027031145.1 Saprospiraceae bacterium
CTTTTAAATTTTGAGATTGCAGATTATCAATAGCAAACCATACAAATATTAATATAAATAATATTTTTTTCATAATCTTATTATTTAATGTTGTGGAATTTTCTGTTCAGATACTCCTTTTACATATTTATAAAAATTATCTGATATACGCCATTCAGGTTTGGGATTATTATTATCTTGATGAACATATAAAAAATTAACGTTTTTATTTCCTATTTTATTCCCTTTATATCCATTATATGCCAACATCACACACGCATCTAAAAATGATAATTGATTATCAGTTGTATTTTGCTGAGTAAAATAATTTACAATCCTGTCAAATTCGGATGATGCTGGATAGTTGAATGGAGGAGTTATCGAATAACGCCATCTTATGCCACCATAAATAGTATCTATCAAAGAAACTAAATCATTGGAATGGAATGCATCCCAATTTTCGACAACATCCAAATCATTATTTAATTTTTCCCTTACTACTCTTCTTTTACCATCCGGTGTTCCATTATCATCAATTAACAAATATGCTTCATTAACATTTGTTTTCCAATCCCACAAAGCTTGAGCAAATGGCTTTGGATTAGTCAACTGACTTAATCCCCATCCTCCATCTTTATTATTTGATAGTAATGGGCATTCACTATAAGCATCCCAATTTTTCCTCAGATTATCATGTCCGATATTTTTGGGATTAAATTGTTTTAGTTTATCAGTTAAAGTATTAGGAAAAGGTTTATATTGTTCATGTGTAATAAATTTTTTAAAAAGTTTGTAATCATTTATAAAACCCATATCTTCAATATACTCATAAACAGCTTTTGCTGTAGGATTTAATCCTTTTATTGTGAAAAAATACTCCGCAACTTTATCTCCAAAACTGTCATAAATTGTCATATCAGCTCTTCCTCCCTGTATTATATCATCAAAATTAAATTGATAATAGTTTCCTAATAACAAATCATTCATAACAAATTTAACTGTATCTTTTCTATTTAAAGAAGCCTTTTTAGTTTTCCTTGCAAAATATATCTTCAAAACATTTTTAAAATATCCGTAACAAGTACCGCTTGTATCACCTTTTACGTCAATTGTAAACCCCACTTTCGGCATTGAAGGATCAGAACTAATATATGCTACATCATTAAGTTTATTTGGATTACATGAATTATCCAATTTCACTTCCAAGGTAATCAGTGAATCATATTGTATAAATTCTCTATATACCATACTTTCATTTCTTCGCGTTTCAGGGTCACAACAGTGTATATTTCTTTTTACAAAAGACTCCAACGTCTTCATTGCATTTTTCTCGTTTTCTGCAAAATTAAACCATAAATGCGCTCCACTATTCAAAATATATCCTAGCTGAGCATGCAATCCCTCCAACATATTCTCCTCCATACACGAAAACTTCCCCGTCTCCGGCAGCTTCACTTCCACCCATATCTTACTATACACCCCCGTACTATCCGTCTGCTTACCAAACAACAGATAATACGGCTTGTCTATCTGCGATTTCACCTGCTCAAATACCTCCGGATAACTACCGTCAAAATTCTCATTGTGCAGGTAAAAACCAAAATCATACACACGAAAATCCCTACGAAACTCATCCGGAAATGCCTGTACCAAGCGGCACGCCGCAGCCTGCAAAGAATCTTGATACTTATCGGTATCTACTCCCGATATATCATCAAGACGTATATAGCAGTCACCGTCATTACAGCAGTTTTGCGCATATATAGTCCCTGTTAAAAACAACAACAGAATTGTGATTTTTATTGCTTTTATAATCTTAATTTTTATTGATTCTAATATACTTTTCGGGATTCTATTTTTGTATTTCACCGGTCAGGCAATAAGTGTAACCTGAATTCAGGAAACTATGACATCTTACTACTTTTTATACAACGTACTTTTACGGACATAAATCACACATTGATTGCCCAAAAAGAATATCAATCCATATTTGGAAATGAAATATTAGTGAAATTAGATTAATAAAAACATAAAAAGATAATAGTATCCAATTCTTTAATCGCAAATATGAAATCGACTTAATAATCAAACATAAAT
>JALVEG010000493.1 GCA_027031145.1 Saprospiraceae bacterium
ACCAACCGTGTAATAGAAGTTGCACCTCTGGCATTTATGAGAGGAAGAACTTTGGATAATGCATTTGTGATACTTGATGAAGCCCAAAATGCTACCTCCGTACAGATCAAGATGTTCCTGACACGATTAGGCCCCAATGCAAAATGCATCGTAACAGGTGATTTAACACAGATTGATCTGCCCAGGCATCAATTTTCAGGTCTTGCCAAAGCACTCGATCTTTTAAGACCAATTGAAGGAATAGGTGAGGTAAGGATGAGCAAGGAAGATGTTGTAAGACACCGGTTAGTCAAAAAGATTATTCATGCTTATGATAATGAATCGGGGAAAGAAGAAGTATAAGTTGAGTTGTTAGTGTCGCATTATTTAAATTTGTTCAAAATTATTTGATTTTCATTCAGTATAATTATTAAAAAGTCATATATATTTTTTATGTAAATATAATTACTTATTTTTGTGTCTTGATTAACTAATACTAATTTTTAACTATTAAACATTTACACTATTATGGAAAACCAATTAATATACATTATTATTGCAATTGCAGTTGTTGCTTTGATATTTACTTATTGGAGGGCTGCCTGGGTGAAAAAACAGGAAGTTGGTGATGCCAGAATGGCAAAAATATCAAAATATATTCGTAAAGGTGCAATGGCATTTCTTTTTGCGGAATACAAAGTACTTTGGATATTTGTTCTTGTTGTATTTGCATTATTGGCATTCAGTGCAGATCCGAAAATATCATCTTGGCTTATCGGTATTTCTTTTGTTTTAGGTGCATTTAGTTCTGCTTTGGCAGGATATATCGGGATGAGAGTTGCAACCAATGCCAATGTTAGAACTACGAATGCTGCCAGAACAGGATTAGGCAAAGCTCTTGAAGTTGCATTTACCGGAGGAAGCGTAATGGGACTTGCAGTTGTTGGTCTGGGACTATTTGGATTGAGTGTTTTATTTATGATCTATTCCAATTTGGATTGGAGTACCGAAAAAGTAATTACCGTACTTACCGGTTTTTCGTTTGGAGCATCTTCGATTGCATTATTTGCACGTGTGGGAGGTGGTATTTATACAAAGGCTGCCGATGTAGGAGCTGATTTGGTAGGAAAGGTTGAAGCGGGGATTCCTGAAGATCACCCGTTGAATCCTGCTACTATTGCGGACAATGTCGGTGATAATGTAGGTGATGTTGCCGGTATGGGAGCTGATCTTTTTGAATCTTATGTAGGGTCAATTATCAGTACGATGGTACTGGGTGCTTTATTTATAGGTTCCGTAGATTTTTTCAGTGGAGATCATCAATTAAATGCAGTTTTACTTCCTTTGGTGATAGCTGCTACGGGAATTATTACTTCTATCATAGGAACATTTTTTGTTAAGGTAAAAGAAGGAGGTAATCCGGGTAAAGCATTACACAGGGGTGAGATATTTTCCAGTATTTTAATGATAGTATTGACATATTTTATCGTTGAATATCTTATGCCTCATCATTGGACTTTCGGGGGAACCGAATTTAGTTCATTAGGTGTATTTTTTGCTATTATTATCGGTTTAATAGCTGGTACATTAATTGGTTTGATCACAGAATATTATACAGGAACAGGCAAAAAACCAGTCGTTAAGATCGTCAAACAATCAACAACAGGATCAGCTACAAATATAATATCGGGATTGAGTGTTGGTATGGAATCTACAATGTTTCCTATTTTGATATTGGCAGCTGCTATTATCGGAGCATATCGTTTTGCCGGATTATATGGTATTGCTATTGCTGCTGTTGGTATGTTATCCAATCTGGGAATTCAATTGGCAGTAGATGCTTATGGACCTATCGCTGACAATGCGGGAGGTATTGCTGAAATGTCAAATTTACCTAAAGAAGTAAGAGGAAGAACAGATAAACTTGATGCTATAGGTAATACTACCGCTGCTATCGGAAAAGGATTTGCGATCGGCAGTGCTGCTTTGACAGCATTGGCGTTGTTTTCAGCATTTATGCAAACAGCTAAAATAGATTCTATAGATATTTCCAAACCTTTGGTAATGGCAGGATTACTGATCGGAGGTATGCTTCCTTTCTTGTTTTCATCTTTGGCTATGGGAGCTGTCGGTAGAGCTGCAAAAGATATGATCGATGAGGTTAGAAGACAATTCAAATCAATACCTGCACTTACTGAAGCATTAAAAGTCATGAAGAAAAATGAAGGAGTAGATGAAAGTAAATGGAGTGCTGATGATTTAAAGGTTATTGATGATGCAAGTGATAGTGCCGAATATGAAAAATGTGTTGAAATATCGACAAAAGCATCTATCAGAGAGATGTTGTTGCCCGGACTTATCGCAGTATTGACACCGGTGGTTATTGGTTTTGCAGGAGGAGCTGAAATGTTGGGAGGATTATTAGCCGGAGTTACAGTCACAGGTGTTTTGATGGCAATATTTCAGGCAAATGCCGGAGGAGCATGGGACAATGCAAAGAAAATGATAGAAGAAGGATTTGACAATGATGGAGAAATGCTGAAAAAAGGTTCTGAAGCTCATGCAGCAGCTGTGACAGGTGATACAGTTGGAGATCCATTCAAAGATACATCCGGTCCATCATTGAATATATTGATAAAATTGATGTCGGTTGTTGCACTTATTTTGGCCAGTATGTTGTCAGTAAGTTAATATCATAAGTTCTACTTATTATATTAAATCAGATTATAGATACAGAAAAAAGTCCATTCCCGTATAGGAATGGGCTTTTTAAATTTATTAGGAAAATATAAGAGGAGAATTTTGTTTGGGAGTCGAAGTTACAAACTTTGACAATCCGGGAACTCTCAGCATGTTGCAGGTTGCATGTTTCAGGTTGCATGTTGCAGGTTTGGTGTATTAAAGTTTGGATCGCCTACGTTGAAACTTCGGCGATTAAAAAGGTTTGGACTGTCAAATTTATTTGACAGAAGATATTGCAGGTTTTGAGGTTTTGAGGTTTTGATGTTTGGAGGTTTTGAAGTTTGGAATGATGGAATATTGGAGTACTGTAATATTAGATGATTGGATGATTGAAAACTGCAACTTAGGACTCTAAAGCACGACGATAGGAAGTGATTTTGAAGCCGGTTTAATGAGGAGTAAATGAGTAAATGACTGAATTAGTAGATGAGTAAATGATGAAATGAGTAAATTAGTAAATGAGTAAATGGGTAACTGCTTTTTTTTGTTGCATGTTTCAGGTTGCATGTTGCAGGTTCGGTGTATCAAAGTTTGGATCGCCTACGTTGAAACTTCGGCGATTAAAAAAGTTTGGACTGTCAAATTTATTTGACAGAAGATATAGGAGGTTTAAGGTTTGGATGATTGAAAACTGTAATTTAGGACTCAAAAGCACGACGATAGGAAGTGATTTTGAAGCCGGTTTAGTAATGAGTAAATGAGTAAATGACTGAATGGAAAGGTGGAAGATTGTTTTTTTGTTGCATGTTGCATGTTGCAGGTTCGGTGTATTTAAAAAGTAGTGTTTTGGACTGTCAAATTTATTTGACAGAAAACATTGTGGGCTTTGAGGTTTATTTTTTTTAATTTACCATAGTGCGGATGACAGGATTGTAGTACTATATGAGCGTTAGCGAATGCATGGTCATCTCGATATGCTCCGGCTATGCCAGGAGCACTCGATGACCTAAGTTTATGGTTCTTTATTAAGAGGTAATGCAGGACGGAGCAAACAAAAATAGTAACAAAATAAAACACCAAAACCCTGCTACAGCCCCACATTTGATGTCTAATCGAAGATATATATCATCCGGTATTATAATACAGCAACCATATTTGAATTTGTTAGAATTAAAAATAAAAATCAATAAAATTTGTAAAAAAGTCGTAAAGAACATTAATTATTGTACAAAAAATTATAAATTTGAAATATATTGTAGTGATTGTATTTGTGTCGTTATAATGAAAAGATCTTATTTTTTAATCATCAAAGGTTCCATGCGACAATATTAGGAAATAAAAAAATACAGATGAAAAAATTTATAAATTAATATTGCAGACCTTTTAGACATCCTTTTTCAATAAAACTAATACTATGTTAAGAATTGCTATTTTTCTTTTTGCAGTACTAAATATTATAAGTAAGATCAATGCCCAATCAACAACAATTTCCAGATTTTACAATATAAAAAATGGAAATGAATTTGGTCAAAATATAATTTTAAAAAATGAGTCATATTTCATTCATAATGCAGCTATTATTGATCCCGGAACAGGTAATTCAAAAATAAGTACCTTTTTTACGATTGTCGACAAGAATTTTAATGTAACAAATCCCATTACTTTTATTAATGAAAGTAAAGGTGCGGAAAAAAGGTCGCTTCAAATGGTTGACGATACAATATACTATTTTGGATTTAATGAATATGTTTTACCTAATTATTGGAATATACTAAAAACTAATATTAATGGAGATAGTATTGAGTTGTTGACTTATAATGATTTTCCGGATATTAGAATGGCCCCTGTTAGTATTCAGATTAAAGATGATTTTTTATATCTTGGAGGAAGAACTTTAGAGTATTTTGTAAATAAAGGAGAAATTACAATATTAAAAATAGATAAAAAAGGAAATAAAATCAAAGAGGAGAGATTTTATGATATTGCAGATCCACAAAAAGTAAATTATTTGTCAGATTTTATAAAAACTTATGATGGGAATTTTATTTTAGCCTTTACTACAATATTAGAAGGTACTACCAAGCAGGCATTTATTATTAAATTTGATGAAAATTTGGATACTATATGGAGTAAAGAATTCAATATATCAAATCAAATCTTTAACAATCCTGATCTAACTCCAACTCAAGATAGCGGAGTAATATTTACCTGGAATGTTTATTTAAATGATATTAGAGATCAATTTCCTGATGGTGGTTTCGAACTTGGCATTCATCCTCCAACAATATATAAAATAGACAAAAATGGAAATACTCAATGGGCAGATACTATGTGGACATACAGACCAGCTTATAACAAAGCTGCACCTTTAAAAAATATTAAAAAATTATTTACAGCTAAAAATGGAGATATAATAGGTGCAGGATATTATCGGGATCATCAGGAGAAAAGAGATTGGGCATGGCTATTTAGGTACAATTCAAGTGGTAAATTGCTCTGGGAAAAAATATATGAAGATAAAAATTTCACTAGTGAAGATGATTATTTTTCAGATATCAAAGAAGCTGAAAATGGCGATATAGTTTGCGTAGGGGAGTTTTGGGATATTGATGGAGAATGGAACAATGCTACATATACTTGGTTGCTTCGAGTGGATAGTATGGGATGTTTTGAGCCCGGATGTGGTGTAACAGATTCTATATATCTGATACAAGTAACTTCTGACTATGTAACAAGTACAAATGAAGTGATTAGTGAATTTAGTTATGACAATGGTATTATTATTTATCCTAACCCTGCTTTAGATTATATCAAAGTTGTACTACCTAATGATAGGAAAATACATAAATGGGAAGTACTTGATCTTGAGGGTAAACAAATCATAACAGGAAATGGAGAAAATATAAATAAAATAGATATTTCGACATTAAAATCCGGATTGTACTATTTGGAGGTGATAGATAATAAAGGAAGAAGTGTGGTTGGGAAGTTTGTTGTGGAGTGATTGGGCGAGTGGGAGATGAAACGAGTGGGCGATAAGGTGATAGGGCGATTGTGCGAAAGGGCGAATGGGAGATTGTTTTTTTTGTTTCATGTTGCAGGTTTCAGGTTACATGTTGCAGGTTCGGTGTATTAAAGTTTGGATCGCCTACGTTGCAACTTCGGCGATTAAAAAAGTTTGGACTGTCAAATTTATTTGACAAAAACACTCGAAAAAAAAATGAAAAAATACAATTCATTAGCCAATTAGTAAAAAAGCAATTCTGTTAATTTCAGTATTCTGTGGATTCTGATGCAGACAGAATTTGAGCAGGAGATTTGATTTTGTTCCTGTGTTTTGTACTTTTTTACTGTTAAATTCGTATTTATATAAATTATTATTATTTTTACATATTAATAAATGAATCAAAAATCCATAAAACTCGGGATATGATTAAAAAAATACTTTTTGCATTTTTTTTATGGCTATTTTATATAAATAGCAGTTTTGCGCAGGATTCGTATCATTATACATATTTTGATATGACCCAGGTTGCTCTTAATCCTGCTTTGTCAGGAAGTTTTGAAGGAACAGCCCGTGTTGGGGGATTGTTTCGTGAGCAGGATTTCGGTATGGAGTCGGGACAATTTCGGTCACCGATCCTATTTGCAGATGCACCTTTGATAAGAGGATTCAGAAAACAAGACTGGGTGGGTTTCGGTATTGCTTTTCAATATGATGAACAGGCATTTTCTTTTTATGGACCAAGTGAATACCACAATACCATGGTGACAACGACTTCGATAGGAGGACTTTCATATCATCTGGCTTTGGATAAAAAAAGAAAAAATGTTCTTTCTTTTGGATTTCAATCCGGTAATGCAAGTGTTTCTTTCAAGGATATATATCTGGTGACTCCGGAGAGTATTCAGGATTATATTGATAATCCCAGTACGGAAATCGGAAAATCATATCCTAATGAATTGCCATTCAATAAAAATAAAAAATCTATCAATCTCGGATATACTATTGGTACGGTATTTACTTCCAATATTTCTCAGACTGATAATTTTCAGGCGGGAGTTTCCGTATCCAATGTGAGTTTCAAAAAATACAATTCATATTCGGTAATTAATTTCGGAGGAGCTTCTGTTTATAAGAGACCTTTGAGATTTTCCGCTTTTGGTATGTATAAAACTGAATTGGCAAATGGTCTAATACTTAAGCCCCGAGTGTTTTTTCAATATATGCAACCGTCATGGGAGGCCAGCATACAGGGATTGGCAGGGTTGAAACTTAAAAAACCGGTTGATATGATATTGTATGGCGGATTAGGATATAATCCTGTAAACGGTATGCAGTTTTTGCTGGGAGCTGATGTTAAAGATCTAAGAATCGTTTACAGTTTTGACTTGAACTTGTCGGATAAAACAGTGGTAAGTGGTCCTGCAGGAGCATTTGAACTGGGAGTTTCATATATCATAAAAGTATATAAGAAACCGAAACCCGATCCTGTACTTTTTTGCCCTCAGATTTAATAATTAGTTTAAAATAAAAATATATATATATGATGAAAGCATATTTTTTCGTAATATTTTCATTGTTTTTGACAGTTGCAGTTCAAGCTCAACCATTAAATAAATACAAATTTGAGTCTTTGGTGGAAGCCGGAGATATGAGTTTTGAAAAAGGTGATTATTTTAATGCCATTGATCTCTTTAAAAAAGCATTGGATGAGAAAAAAGATCTCAACCTGAATTTCAGAATTGCGGAATCCTACTATATGATGAGGGATTATAAGCATGCAGCCCGTTATCTGAAAAGTCTTCTTCGCAAAGACAAAACGGGGATGTTTTTTGATGCTAAATTGCTTTATGCCAAATGCCTAAAGAGATTAGGAGAATATCAAGATGCTTATAATGAATTTAAGGACTTTGCCAAGAATACCGATGATCCTGATATGAGGAAAGAAGCGATATTGGAAGTAAAAGGATTGGAATTGTTCAAATCATTGCCGGAGAATGTAGAAATGCAGTTCAAACCATTGGGTAAAAATGTCAATAAAGGATTTAGTTTGTATGGTATTCAAAAGAGAAATTCAAATGATACCATTTATTTCGGTTCTTTTGACAGTTCTACTAAAATAGTTCTGGATGGTAAAAGCAATGAGGTTAAAACAAAAGGAAAGAAGAAAAGTAAAAGCAGAAAAAAAGGTAAAAAAGATAAAGGAGGAAAAAGAGGACAGATAATGATAAGCAATAGGGGTAGTGATGGAGTTTATGGCAAACCCAAAGCATTGGATAAGCGTATAAACAGAATTGAGACTCATTCATTGTATCCGGCTTTTTCACTTGACGGCAATACAATGTATTTTACCCGTATGGCAATGAAAGGTACGGAAGTCTTGGAATCTAAAATATTCAAAACAGTTGATAAAGGAGGAGAATGGGGGGCTCCGGAAGAAGTAACAGCTGTTAATGGTGATTTTATTAGTAAAATGCCTGCAGTAGGAGAGATTTTGGGACAGGAAGCATTGTTTTTTGTTTCGGATATGGATGGAGGAACAGGAGGATTCGAT
>JALVEG010000494.1 GCA_027031145.1 Saprospiraceae bacterium
GTGTGATGATTATATTCGTAAACCTTTTGCCCTTAAAGAGCTTAAAATTCGTGTAGAAACACTGCTTCAAAGAGGATTTTTTCATGCATCTAAAGAGCTTATCTCTATCTCAGAAGATATCTCTTACGACACAAAGAACAATGAATTGCTTATTGGAGGAAAAAGTGTCTCTTTGGGACATAAAGAGTCGAAGTTATTGAAACTTTTTATGAAAAATATAGGTGAAGTGATAGCACATGAACGCATCTATAAGCATCTATGGGATTTTGATGAAGAACCAAGTGATACGGCACTGCGTACTTATATCAAGAATCTTCGAAAAATGATAGGAAAAGAGCGTATTGTCAGTATTAAAAAACAAGGCTACAAATTCATTACTGAAGAGTGAAAAAAAATCACTTTTAAGATTTCTGGTACTGTATGTGATGATGGTGCTGCTTATTATTGGAGTGCTTGCTTCATATTACTATCAGACCCAAGAAAAACTCATGCTTTCCAATCAAAGAGCTACACTGTTTAAATATGCTTTTATCCATACAAAACGATTAAAAGTACTACACCATTTTTTTGATGAGCGTAGAGTCTATCCTCGTGATCCTCGTTTTACATCTGCAATTTACGATGTTGATAAAAAGCGTATTTTTTCGCTTTTGGAAGAACCTCGTGTCTCTTTTGATAAAGAGATAGAGATGGTCGGCAATCATATACACTTCTTAAAGAGTTTGGATGATTTTTATTTGGGTACAAAATATATTGTGATTGAAGTAAAAGATGATGGTATCTGGAGGAGCACAATATGGAAAAATATATGGGGATACGGTACTGTCTCTTTTTTGATTTTTATGCTTTTTGGTCTCTATTTGGCAAAACTTTTTTTAAAACCCATGCGTGATTCTATTGTTCTTTTAGATAGGTTTATTAAAGATACTACACATGAACTCAATACCCCACTCTCAGCAATATTGGCAAATATAGAGATGATGGACACTTCGGTGATGGTCGATAAAAACAAAACCAAACTCAACCGTATAGCCATTGCGGCAAAGACAGTATCGATACTCTATAAAGATTTAACGTACCTTACTTTAGAGAATGAAAAAGAGAATGAAAATGAGCATATAGATGTCAAAGCATTGATAGAAAACAGGGTAGAGTACTTTACTATTTTGGTAGAATCAAAAAAGTTACACTATGTGCTAGATTTGCATCCTGCAATGATATTTATGGATAGAAGAAAGTTTACAAGGGTGATAGACAATCTTATCTCCAATGCTATTAAATATAATAAACGTCATGGCATTGTAGGGATAAGCCTAAAGCAAGGCGTATTAAGTATATGGGATAATGGTATAGGCATACAGGAGAGTGAGATACCCTATATTTTTGATCGTTATATCCGATTTAATAAGAGTGAAGGTGGTTTTGGGGTAGGGTTGAGTATTGTGAAAAAAATTATTGATGAATACAATATGCATATTGAGGTACAATCAGAAGTATCTAAAGGAACAAAAATGGTGATAAGATGGTAAAAATAGTAAAATATATCTTATGGAGTATGCTTTTGTGGGGTACCCTTCATGCAGAGGATAGTTTTGAACGTCATTGTGTTGCATGTCATCAAAAATTGCCCGCAACACTACAGGAGATGTTTAAACGCTATCTGCTTATTTATAGTAGTGAGAACAATGTTAAAGCGGGTATTAAACACTATTTACGTTATCCGTCTAAAGATATTTCGGCAATGTCCACACTCTTTATTGATAGTTATGGGATTAAAGAAAAAACGAAATTATCTTCAAAAGAGTTAGATGAGGCAATAGATATCTATTGGGAAAAATATAAAGTTTTTGGTAAGTTAAAATAGGTATAATTAAAATCTATAGGGGTAAGAAAACTATCATAATCAAAGGATTACTAATGAAAAAGAAGATGTTTTTTCTTACATTTTTAGTGTTTACTGGACTGATTACACAGCTCTCGGCTCGTTCAGATTTGGAAAAAGGTCAAAAGATATTTAAGAAAAAATTTCGTAAATATTGTGGTTTCTCCGGAGTACGTTTT
>JALVEG010000495.1 GCA_027031145.1 Saprospiraceae bacterium
GGATTATTCATGCTTTTAGCTTTATGTAGATGCAAGGCATCGAAATACGCAGATATATCCTTATATTTCAAGTGTTTCGTAACGCAGCAGATGCATAAAGATAAAAGCAAACGACACCCCAAATTTGAGGTGTTAATTCTTAAACCTATTTTCACATAATTAATTATTATTTAGTGATTTAGTTCATTATAAAAATTAAAGTGGTGAATAATTCGGGTTAAGGTATCCACATTCTATAAAAAAAGCTTGTCCCGTTTACAGGACAAGCTTTTTTTTAATATACAAATAATCAAAATTACTTGTATACTGATTCTTTACCGAATTTCTTAGCCAATAAATAATAAAACATGGCTCTGTATTTATTTCTGTTTGAAGTACCTAATTGCTCACATACTTCTTTAACTGCAGCCATCATCTTATCAGCTGACTCTTTGCATCCGAGTTTTTTTACTAAATAATTATCTACTACTCTTTGCAATTCAGATTCATCTGAACATGATACTGTTGAAGAATCACTATTGTAGATTGAAGGACCCAGACCAACTGTTACTTTAGTTAGAAAGTCCATATCAAAATCAATATTCATCTTTTTAAATTCGTCTGCATATTTTGCAATTAATTCATCTCTTTTGCTCATATTAATATATTTAAATGTTAAAAATTAAAATTTTTGTAAAAATACACTTTTTTTATTAATTATAAAAATTTTTAACATTTAACATTGTAGATTCTATATGATTAGATGATAAATCAAATAAAAAAAGCAAAAAAATGTTATTTTCTTCCCATATCCTGCAATATTCCCGTGGCAACACCTCCTTTAATCAAATGTTTAATCTGTTTAGGAATATTTATCGCATCTTTGAAGATAGTGTTTTCAAGTTCGGCACCAAAAAAGTTAGTTCCCTCTAAATCGGCTCCTGTGAAATCGGCTCCCTGAAGATGCGAACCCTGAAAATTTACATTATGCAATCTTGAATAGTTAAATTTAACTCCTCTTAATCCCGAACCGGTAAAATCAGAAAAACACAAGTCCATACTATCAAGTCTTGCATTTTGCATAACAGCACGGATAAATCTGACATTTATAGCTTTGCTACCAGTAAATTCGGAATCGATAAACTCTGTATCTTTCATCAATGCATTTGAAAAATCACAGTTTTTAAGCATCGCATTATGAGCTTCCATACCAAACATATTGGTACCGAGAAATTTGCAATTATTGAAAGTTGCACCAGTACCGTAAACATGAAACATTTTAGATTGAGAAAAATCACAACTGTCCATTTTGGAAAAGAAAAAACTAGTCCATCTAATATCCGAAACTCTAAAATCAGAATTTCTGAAATCTCCTTCACTACAATCCGAGCTTCTGAAACTGGTTGCTCTAAAATCAGAATTTCTGCTAACTACCCTATGCCAATAATAATTATCAAGTGTATCAAATCTGAAATCATCACCGGAAAATGGAACCTCCTTTATTCCCTTTATCGTTGACATACCATTATCACTAAGAGCTATTTCCCTCACTTCATCATCGCTTAAGAAATTAGCCAATTTGACCAAATTGGTTGTATCACATTTTTGAGGAAATAATTTCTCAACAGGAGATAAATCCTTTTTGCAGGAAAAAAATGCAGAAAATATATATAAAACTATTATAATGTGTATGTATTTAAGTCCCATAAATTAATGTTTCATTTCTAAAATAATAAATTCACTATGATAAGTGAGTATCTCTGACCTCGCTTTCTAACATCCAAAACTCATATCTTACTTATCACATCTCTTCACTTCTAAAATCATCAGTCCTTGTTCGGTGTTCGATATTCAACCATCAATTTTGTCACTATTTTTGTTTGCTATCGCTACAAAAATACTGCCAAAATAGGTTTGTAGTTGCGCTTAACCGGTTCTACCATCCCGCAGTACTGCGGGATCGTCCCGCCGGGGCTTAAAGTAGATTTACCTATTATTGCTTTTCCACCCCCTTTGTCCATAGCCGTCGGGGGATTAATTCCTGCTTCAAAAACACCTCCAAGTAAATATTTAAATATTCGAGTTATTCTAAATTTACAACTTTCCATTCATCTAAAAAAGCACTCCATTTTTTCTGTCAAATAAATTTTACAGTCCAAACTTTTTAATCGCCGAAACTTCAGCGTAGGAGATTCCCCTTTCAAAAACACCAAACACAGAACAACGAACACAAAAACAAACTTTCAAAACTGCAATTTGCAACTTGCAACACTTTCCCACTTTATATAATATCATTTCTTTTAAAATACCTATTTCCAAGGTAAGCAAACAGTCCCCCAAGGAAAAAAGGATAAACGATAGATAATATCAAAAAAGCTTTTCTTCCTATTACATCAAGTACATAATAAGAAGCAGGTCCCATAACAGTAAGTTTCGGATCAAAAAGCACTAATGACCCTGTTCTGAATACCTGCAATGGGTTTATCATACCTCCCCAGATCACAACATCAGGATTTAATCTCATTTTCAACATTAATCCCATGAGTAATAAATCAAGGAATGCAACTAATATCAACCATAAAATAAAAGCTGAACTAATAGCGATTTCCTGAGATTTAGCAATAACGGATATAAACATTCCAATACCAAGAAAATTGAATATCAATGCTGCCAATAATACACTGTAATAGAAAAACAGGTTCCATGGAATATCAAGTTCTTTTAAACTTCCCCAGATAACTGCAACAATCAAAGCGAACAAAACCGGTACATAAATCACTATAAATTTACTAACGAATTTGCTCCAGAAATAACTTGAAAAAGATATTGGGAGCGAAAGCATATACTCCATTACATTTGATTCTCTGTCCCCAACTACTGATCGAACCGTCGTTATCAATACATAAATAGGCAAAATAGCCATACTTACCTGCATAAAAGTCACCATTAATCGACTTAAACCAACAAAACCGATAATTTGAGATTCGGTAATACCGGATAAAAACATAATAGCAACAAATCCCCCAAACAATAAACTATACGCCCAAAACCACCTGGATCTGAAATTTTGCATCAAATCTAATTCCGTCATATATAAAAATCCTTTACTCATATTTCATTTTTTTTGTATTTATCAACAAGAATAAATTAATTTCACCTAAAATATTTTTTTTGAAGTTTATTTGCATACATATAAATTATAAAACTTATAGTATCCGGAACATGCATTTTTTCTTTATCTTCCGGATCAAATTTTTCTGAAAGAGAATTAATTCCCCATTCCGTTCTATCTATATTTATTATATTGGTACTAACCAAGAATCTATCTTCCAAAATCTTTATATTGCTATCAAACTCTATATCTTTTGCTCTGTCTTTAATTTTTAAATTTCCTGTAACATGATATTTTAATGAATCTGTTTTTTCTACTTTGAGAATTGTGAAAATTGAGGTCGGGTATTCTTCTGTATTAAAAAACTGATCTGATTTTATTATATTATCCAATGTTATCCTCAATAAATTATTTTCTGTAATATCATCATCATAAATTGAATTCATATCGATAATAAAACTTCCACTGGATATTTTCCCATTTAACAAAGAGATATATCCTGATTCTAAATTCACACATCCAAAATGATTACCACAAAACCATAAAACCTGACTCTCAACGGTATCAACAACATAAATCGATTTTTGTCCGTAAGAATTAGAAAATCCAAAAAGATAAAATAACAATATAATAAAAACTTTTTTCAATTTTCAGTTTTTTATTAACCGCATTTACCGGCAGCACATTTCATTTTTTTACCATTTTTATCACTGTGTTCCATCATTTTATGCTTTTTTATAAAACTCTCTCTATTTGTTTTTCCTTCTTTTATCCTTTTTATAGTTGTAGAGTAATCAAAGTAGCCTTCTTTTTTATTTTTTACAGCACCATATCCGAATCCCATTGGCGTTCTGTCTCCAAATCTATACCATGCTTTTTCGATATCCAGCCATTCACCTGTATCTGCATCAGCAATCCAAACTTTAGGCTTTTCACCTTTTGAGAAATTTTCCCATGCCGGAGTTTCAATATATTCAACAAAACATCCGATGTCGTCAAACCATAACACTTTACCGTTATTATTAATTGCCTGAACCGCATAATTGGGTTCAGCGATTCCCATCAAACAATTTGCACATATATCCCTGTCAAAATTGATTTTACGGGGACTGTAATCCACTTCATGCTGACAGGAAATTACAAATATTACAGACAGAAGAAAAAGTATTTTTTTCATAATATTATTATTTAAAATTTTTTATCTAAAACAACTTCTCCAAGATCCATTTCCACAACCCTGTTTGCCAGATTTTCCAATTCTTTTACTCTGTGGCTACTTATTATCATCAGAGCATCTTTGTCATAATTAGATAAATAATTAAAAAATATCTTTCTCGCTTCCGGGTCAAGATTTGCAGATGGTTCATCCATAAGAAGAATTTCAGGTTTTCTGCCAAGAGCAAGGGCTACCAAAAGTTTTTGTTTCATACCACCGGATAATTTCAAAAATGGTTTTGAAATATTTCCATCAATATCCAATCCGAGGTTGACTCCGATTTCAATAAACTCTTGTTTATCCGTATTTGACAATTTGGAAAAGAATTCAAGCATTTCACCAACAGTCATTTTCAAAGGGGGTGGAATTTGTGGAATAAATCCTATATGCTGCATCAATTCTTCATGTTCTGTTCTAGGGTTTTTATTCATTACGGATAAATTTCCTTCAAATACATATTGCCCTAAAATACATCTGATCAAAGTTGTTTTTCCTGCACCGTTTTGTCCGATTAATGCAATTCTGTCGCCGGTATTAAAATCAATAGTTAATCCTTTTAAAACTTTAGTATTGTTAAAAGATTTAAACAACTCAAAAGCTGAAATTAAAGCTTTCTTATTCACTGGTATATCCTCCATTTAAATTTCTTTAATTTTTAATTATAAAATATCTATCCCAATTTATCCAGTCCTTTTATCGTATATGTCAATGCTTCTCCTGCACAGATATCAACACACAAACCGCATTTAGTACAGTCATTTCCCGTAAAATGAACTTCCTGAGTAGCTTTACCTCTTTTTACAAACCACAATTCATGAGGCACCAGACAAACATCCTGACAATCCGTACAATATCCGCATTTATCAAGTTCAAATTTTATTGTCACTGGTGATATAGAACCTATCATACCATAAGTTGCACCAACCGGACAAACATATCTGCACCAAAATCTTTTGCTATATACAATCTCAAAAATCATTATAAAGATAATCCAGAAAAGTATCAATCCAGGACCGTAAATCAATGCCCTCGATGTAATACCAACAAAATTAAGGTCTTCAAAAACCAATTGTTGAGTTAAAACAGCTAATATTAAAAATCCAACCCAAAAAACATATCTCAATGACTGATTATATGTATGTTCCTTGATTTTCCTTTTTTTAACAAGATAATCATGCAGTTTTTCCAAGTTCTCGGAAATAAAATGATAAGGGCATATCCATGAACAAAACGTTCTGCCACCGACAAGTGTATAAAACATAAAAATAGTAACCAGACCTATCCAAAAATTCATTGTAAGATTTGGAAAATGGCCCTGTGTTATTGCTATAAGAATTGTTTGTAATGCATTATATGGATCCATTAGGTAAAAGCCTAATAATCTTGAGCCGCTTAATGAACCTTCCAATAAAGATAAATCCAATGCAAACGATAAAATAAACAGACCGTTTATAAGAATCAAAACAGCCCATCTCTTATTCCTCCATTTATGTTTATTAACATGTCCATTGTGCCAATCTTTGTAACTAACACCCAGTTTAGCATGAGGAAGTTCATCTTTTGGCTTTGGTGGTAAAGGAGTTAATCTCTTTGAGTTTTTAAATAAATCAAACATAATATTAAGCTTTAACAGGTTCTACAATAATACTCGGCTCTTCAGTTGGGCATACCATCACACATACACCGCATCCTGTACATCCATCCAATACCTTAGGGCGTTTTACTATGTTGCCGGAAGCATCTTTTGTTTCCTCCATAACAATAGCCTTCTCTCCAATCGGGCATTCTTTTACACAAATATCACAGATTTCTTCTTTATATTTTTTATCTGTGACGGGGGTTGCTTTCCTGTCATTTGTATATGGAGATCTATTAATTCCTTTAAAATTTTCTTCCCTTGCTATCCCTTCAAATCCTTTTCCCTGAAAAGCAAGACATGTTCCCTGATTTAATTTTGCCATTCCCATTTTCACCTGTTCTTTCATTGCTACAATCTGCACCCTGAAAGGATTATAATCCTTGCTCATCTGTTTGCCTTTCATCTCTTCATCATATTTCTCTATAGCTTCTTCTCCTACTCTCTTAAACTGTTGAAAATCCAATACAGCAGTAGGACATGTCTCAACACATTGCAATGAATCACACGAAAAATCACATGCCTGATTTCTTACATCGATATATGGGGTACCATAATCTAAACCGGTATCAATATCTGCAAGTTTTATAGCCTGAATTGGACATATCTGAACACATAAACCACATTTAATACATTCGGCAACAAAAATATTTTCATCGATTGCTCCGGGTGGTCTTAAAAAATTAGTAGCAGGTATTTCATTCTTTTTATTAGATTTAAGATACGTTGCACCTGCTCCGACTATCGCCAGCGATCCTAATGCAATGGCTCCTGTTTTAAAAAACTGCCTTCTATCTAAATCTGTTGTTTTTTTTGACATAGCAATTATTATTTATTTCCAATTTTAAAGGTTATTCATATTAACCTGTATTAAGCATCAAATATATTAAAATATCCTGGTTTGTACAAGTGTTATCTTTATTTTTTCTAATTAAAAATTGATTAACAAAGTAAATTTCTTTTCCTGTTTTATTTTTGCTCTAAGCACTAATTTTCATCCCCTTCAGTTTTACGTTTTTCATATTGCTTTTTCCAATTATAAATAGGTTTTCTGTCTATCAATACCAATTTGGGTTTAGAAAATGGAGCAAGTTTCTCAAGAAAATCAATAACCGACAATATCGGCGCTCCATAAAAAAACCTTGCATTATCATCAAAATTCCAAATATGTTCGGTATATGAGAGCAATACATAAGGATTATCACCGACATTATCTCCATTTCGGTCAAATCCTGCATAGTCATCCCAATAATTGTTCTCCCATATATTAAGATTTGCCGTACCAACTTCTGAAAATACGGAAATTAGATTATTATGAAAATAATTATAACGAATTAGATTTCCTTCCTGATTATTATGAAATTTCATTCCGATATTACAAAATGCTATTTCATTGTCCTGAATGGTATTTTCTTTAGTAGGCACAAATGGAGACACATCAAAATGAATCCCTTCTGCAGAATAAATAAAAGTATTATTTAATATTTGGTTTGATGATGTTTCTTTCATCCCAAGGCACATCCCACTTGGGCCTTTACAATTTGCTATTATATTTCCTGTCATTATGGTTTTCTCACTATACATCAGGAATACCCCAACAGAATTTCCGGTAAAATAATTATTTTGGATTCTGTTATTATGAGAATACATAAAGTGAATAGAATATCGGTTACCTACCCCTTTATTGTACTGAAAAACATTTTCTAAAGAATACCATACAACCATATCTCTTACATCATGCCAGTAATTGTATTGTACAATGTTATTTTTGGAATACCAAAATCTTATTGCATCGCCTTTAAGAGCTGTACCTCTTCTAAGCAACGAAGAAATATCATTATGTATAATTTCATTATGAAATGATTGCATAACATCGACCCCGAATAAGCATTCTCTAATTCGGCAATTCTCGACTATATTATATTGTGCACTGTCAGCAATTGAAACTCCGCTATCAACATAATCATGCAGACCACCTGAATTTTGAATTATCACATTTTTAATATAAACGCCATTAGCTCTTATTTTTATCACGGAACCTTTTTTCCCTCCGTCTATTATGGAATGCCCCATTCCGTCTATCACTATACTTCCTGTTCGGATAACAACTCTTCCTCTATATATTGCAGATTTCAGTTTAATTGTATCACCGGGTAAAGCTTTATCTATCAAAGATTGCAAATTCAAAGTATCCGTTGTATTTACAGGTTCCTTTAATGGATACTTCAAACCGGCTTCTGTATCAGCAATATTGGTTTGAGC
>JALVEG010000496.1 GCA_027031145.1 Saprospiraceae bacterium
TTTGATTGTCTGTGTGATTTACTCTATCCAAAAAGAGATTTAGATTATTTTTATAGTATTTCATATTGTCCGAGTCTATAGCACTTAAAGCCCTATAGATATTTTGAGCTATACGCTTTACATTGGTAGGAGATGTCCAGATATGAGGGTCCTTTTTGTCATCTCCATCATGGCTCTTATGGGCATGGTGAGTCTGTGTCATCTCTATTTTTGTTATACCCTCATCAAGATTTACAATTTGCATTTTTTCATTGAGGCTATGAAACTTAGACAGCCAGACATGTTCAAACTCAACACCTATAGCAAAATAAATATCCGCTTTGGCGATGGCTCTCATCTGGGAAGGTTTAGGCTCGTAGATGTGTGGTGAGTTACCCACTTGAACCATAAGAGAGACATCTACCTTCTCTCCCCCTATAGCTTTGACAAAGGTCACCTCTGGGGCAATGCTGACTACAACGTTAATATTTGAAAATATGTATGTGGTTGATAAGAGTAATAATGTAATAATTTTTTTCATAAAAAAGATTATAGCGAAATTGTGATAATCATCCCAAATCATACCTCATCCCAAATCACGAAATAGAAATTCATGACTTTGCATCATCATCGCATTCGTGGACTTCGCATAAAATCATCGCCTAACCTAAGGGTGCGACTCAAATTTTATGCAAACCCCACAAATACGATCATAAAACAAATTCAAAGAATTCTATTTCGAGATTTGGGCTCATTGATTCGATACGGGGTTTTGTTGGCATTTATGCACAGTATGCATAGTTGTCCCTAAGGGGGACAACAGATTATTTGAGTTTACCATTTCCATAATGTTTGTAAAGATATTCTGTAACAGATTTTGCTGATTCTTTATCGATAGGTGCTTTAAAGTGTACAATCATTTTGTTTACTTTTCCACGCCAAAATGCTTTAGATTGTCTGCCTTGATTAAGAATATAGCCAAATGAATGACACATAAGACAGTTTGCCTGTACTGCATCAAACCCTTTTCCCATTTTAATAGGAAAGGCGACATAAGGTACTTCTATTTTCTCTTTGACCTGTGCAAAGAGAGGTGATGCCAATAGGATTGCGATTAAAATTAGTTTTTTCATTATACTACCTCCACTGTAACTTCATCAATACCATTGTATTTATATCCACCATGATTCCATTTTATTTCATGTGCAAATGGTTGTTCTTGACCTATATTATTGATGGCTTTTGCCATAAAAGTGAGTTTACCCAGTTTGGTTGGCTTAAATGCAAATCTAAATGTTCTATATGCATAACGTCCTGCTTTTCCGTCATCAAGCAGTGCCTCTTGCCATGTTTTACCTTTATCAGTTGAGATAAGTACTTTTTTGATACCGTGTCCATCGTCAAAGGCAACACCGCGTACCACTACATGTGAGTTAAGGTTGAGTTTTGTACCATTTGTTGGGTAACCAATCACAGATTTTACATTCATTTTTGTAATTGGTTTGGTTTTTGGTGCTTTTTTCTCATGTGTTTCACACTCACACGCATTGTCTGGTACACGGTAAGCAACATCCATAAAGAAGAGGTGCTTGTATTGGTTTGTTACAGTAATATTAGAGAGCATTTTTACCCATGAATCAGAGTATGAACCAGGAATAACAAGTCTAAGTGGATAACCATTAAGATATGGCAAATCCTCTCCATTCATCTCATATGCCAAAATAACATGGTCATCCAGCTCTTCAAGGTGTAATTCACGTATAAACTCTGGTGTTTCATAGTAAGCGGCTTTTTCTGAACCGTTAAATCCAATCCAAGCTGCATCTTTTTTGAGTCCTGCGGTATCAAGTATATCTCGTAGTCGCACTCCTTTCCATGTTGCACATCCCATAGCTCCTGAACCCCATTGGATTCCTCCAGCAACAGGTGTAAAAGCTGAACGACTGTTGCCACCACATTGAAGTACTGCTGTGACTTCAACTTGTTCAAATTTGGTTTTGAGGTCATTAAGAGAAATTTTAAGTTCTTTTTCTACTAACCCGTTTACCGAGATAGTAAATCTATCTGGGTCAATA
>JALVEG010000497.1 GCA_027031145.1 Saprospiraceae bacterium
AACAATGTCACCATTCTCATCTATTTCTGGTGCTTCAATAATTTGACAAACAGGTAAAACTTTTTTATAGGTCTCTAATGTTTTTCTAATGCTTATGATTTTCTTGTTATTTAAAAATTCTTTTGGTAATGATGTTTCAATATCAGAAAAATCCGTTTTGCAAAAACTATCATTATTGTCTATTATAGAGTTAAACAACCTTCTTACACCAGGGAAAGTTGCAAGCTCATAATCATTTTTAAAACCAAGAGAACCTATTCCAAGGCAAACTACCCATGAATTTTTACCATTATTTAATTCCGGGTTACTAGGGAATACAACAAAAGAAAAATCGTGATATGGGCCGGAAGTTTCTTCTTCTGGATGAATAAATCCAAAATAGGCGCCATTATTTTTAAATGCTTCTGATTTTATGTTTTTTCTAAGAATGTAATCATTAGAAAATTCACCAAAGTTTTTAGCGCCAAATTCTTTGGCTTTATTTTCTAAATGTTCTAAAATTTTTTCTATCATATATTAATTATTGCATAGAATAACTACGTTATACGCTTTAGCGGAATTAAAAGTTCGCTAACTTCGCCTTATGCAACAAAGATAGGAAAATTCATAGAATTTTTCTATCTTTTTATTTGCACCAGTAAAATTCTATGAATTTTCCGGTGCAAATACGCCTAAACATTGAAGTAGGCGAGAACCCCGCTATGCGATATATATAGTGTTGTGGTGCGTATTTATTTTTCTTTTTTTATCAAATAAACTGTTCCTTTTCCTTTGCCGATACTTTGAATAATTTGTTCCTTTTTCATATACTGCAAATCTTTTTTTATGGTGTGAATATTTACATTTTTAAATTTTTTTGCAATATCAGATATTTTTAATGGCTGATTTTTTGTTAAATACTCTTTTATTTGCTTCTGTCTTTCATTCAAATACCCACCCTTTGACTTAAATATATCATATTTTGCATCAAGTCTTTGAGTTAGAATATTTAATTTGTCAAGGAAATACAAAGTCCATTTAGAAATATTTTCATTGTCTTTATTTCTATTTTTTTGTCCTTCCATTAATGCCTGATAGTATTCCTTTTTGGTTTTTTCAATTAAATTTTCAAATGAAACATATTGGATAAACATATAATCATTTTGAAGTAACAAAAGGGTAGTTAATAATCTTGAAAGTCGTCCGTTTCCGTCTTGAAAAGGGTGAATTGATAAAAATTCATAGATAAAATTTGCAATAATAATCAAAGGGTGAATTTCGCCTTTTTCAAATTGTTCATTAGTCCAATTTATTAAATCATTCATTTTATTTTGAACTAAATGAACATCTGTTGTATTGAAAATAACTTTTTGTATGCCACCCGGATAATTTGCAACAACTTTATTAGATAGAGATTTGTATTTACCGCGATGCCGTGTATCTTTATCACTATATTTTAATAAAAATTGATGTAATTGTTTGATATAATTTTCAGACAATCTAATATTATCATAATTTTCATAAATGATTTCTAATGTATCATAATATCCTACAACTTCTTGTTCATCTCTTGATTTTAATTTTGTGATTTTAACATCATTTAAGAGTTCTTGTATTTCTTTGTCGGTTAAGGTACCGCCTTCAATTCTTGTTGAAGAACCAATACTTTCAATGGTTGCAATTTTCCTTAATTCTTTAAGATATACATTTTCTTGTTTTTCAATGATATTCCACTTTCCCTTGTATAAATCAATTTTGGAAATAAAGTTTAAAATTTTCTGGTTTGTTTGAAAATCAAAATTGAGTTTATTTAGATATTTATCCATATGTTATCTGTATTTTATCCAAATACAAATGTATATGGATTTTATAAAATATCCAAATATTATCTGTATTTTATCCGAAAATCAAGTTTTAAATGCACCACAACGGTTAATATATGGCGTCGTAGCGGGCTTAAAAGTTCGATAACTTCGCCTTATGCAACAAAGATAGGAAAATTCATAGAATTTTTCTATCTTTTATTTGCATTGGAAAATTCTATGAATTTTCCGGTGCAAATACGCCTAAA
>JALVEG010000498.1 GCA_027031145.1 Saprospiraceae bacterium
CTTTTAGCAGAAGCGGATATTTTGATGTTGAAAAAACGGTCAATATTAAGGCAAATAGATATACTGATATCAATGTTAGTTTGCCTGTAAGTAATAATGGAGCGCCTTATGTTGATTTTGATATTATAGGCTTACCTGCTGCTGCTCATGATTCTTTGACTTTTGACGCATCCAAATCCATTGATGACGGTCAAATAATAAAATATGAATGGGTTTTAGGTGATTCGATATATATCGATACCGGTAAAATAATTAAATATGCTTTTAATGAAGATGGAGATTATCCTGTTACATTGACTTTGACGGACAATGAATCCAATAAATCCTCTTTGACTAAAATTGTAAGCATTAAAACCGAAGAAGCAAAAATGCCGGATTTATTGTCAGTAGAATGGATAAATGATTTTAAAGGTGTAAAAATAAAATGGAGAAAAATCACTCAAAAAAGTCTTGTCGGATATAGAATCTATTACAATGTAAATCCATTTGTAGAAAGTTTAAATATTTTAGCTGATACTAATATTCTTAAACCCGATACGACACAATTTGTAATAGACAGTCTTGGAAATGAAAATGAATATGTCTTTTGGATAGTCGGAGTTAATTCTGCCGGAGATGAGGGTAAACCGAGTGATATGTACGGGGTATTGCATCATCCGTTTCATGAAAATAAAAACGTTTTGGTGGTTGACGGATTTGACAGAGTAGCTTCCTATACCGGAAAATCTCATACTTTTACAGCTACCAAATATCTGACGGGTTTGTTGGATGCAGAAGGGCATGTTGATGTCAATTCTTGTGCTAATGAAAGTATTGTAACAGGAAATATCAATATGGATGATTATGATATTGTGATTTGGTATCTCGGTGATGAATCTACGGTGGATGAAACATTTAGTTCTCCTGAACAAAATAAAGTCAAAGATTACTTAAATCAGGGTGGAAAATTGTTTGTTACCGGAAGTGAGATTGGTTGGGATCTGGATGAAAAAGGTTCATCTACTGACAAAAACTTTTATCACAATTATCTCAAAGCTTCTTTTGTGGAAGATGGTTCTGACGGAAGAGCACCTGCACAAGGCATAAGCGGATATGCATTTGAAGGAGTTACTTTGCATTATGGTGTAGTCTATACGGAAGATTATCCGGATGTACTGGCACAGGAAACAGGTGCAGAATCCATTATGAAATACAATCAGGGATCGGTTGCAGGGATCGCCTACAAAGGAGTTTTCGGATCCGGTAGTGTACCGGGAGCGGTTGTAAATATCGGCTTTCCTTTGGAGACGGTAAGCAATCGATATGAAATTAAAGTATTTATGGAGAAGTTGTTGAAATATTTTGATGCTACAACTTCTACCGGTGATCTGCCTGAAAATATTAACAAAAGTAATTTTAAAGTATTTCCAACGATATTTCACAACAGTATAAACCTGTTACCGGATATAAACATTAAAACTCCTGTCAAAATAAATATTTATAACCTAAACGGCAAATCTGTTTATTCTGCAAATATGACTATTTCCAAGGGAGAGAAAAAAGAAATACTGTTAAATACTATTTCCAACGGTATCTATATTCTGAAAATAAACAGTGAAAACAAGGAATGGAAATATAAGATATTTAAGCAGTAGGTAGTTGAGGATATTTGGTTAGGTTTTTTGGGGGGATGATAGATAAAGGTATAGAATAATTAGGTGAATAAAAAAGTTGTATATAGTGGATTGTGTCAAATATAATTATACATATTTTTATACTTATTCTTTTTATTGGTGTTTAGTTGATGAATCATGTAAATAGCTTGAGTTATTAATGAGATTATTTATCTAATATAATTAAAAATTGCAGCGTTAAATTTATATGTTTATTTAATGTTTTGTGCACTAGTGCTCTGCGAAAAAAATAACTACACACATATTTGTTAAGGAATAGCAAAAAACGATTTTATTCAATTTAAAGATTTTTAGCAGAATGTTGAATAAAAAAGAAGAAAAAGTACGCTGAAGCGCACTAAACAAAAACGACGAATTATACATTACCCCCAAATAAATTTGGGGGCTAATCTTATGATTAGTACTGTGAAATTATTTACTGTGATATAAGAATAGCCCCTAACTTCAGTTAGGGGTTATGGAAGTAACATAAATTACGAGTAGAGTGCGCTTTAGCGTACTTATCTATTGAAAAAATGAATGGGTACTTATTTATTGCGTGGTGCACTAGTATAAGTAACCAATAATTAATTTAACCTATTTAATTTAAATAGTTTATATTTGTATAATAAAGAGAAATTAACATGGATTACATAAAAATATCAGGTTATAAATCTATAAATAATGAAAGAATAGAATTAAGTCCAATTAATATATTAATTGGTGCGAATGGAAGTGGAAAAAGTAATTTTATTTCTTTCTTTACTTTTTTAAATCGATTATATAATAAAAATTTAAATGAATACATAGAATTAACTGGTGGGCCAAATAAAATCCTACATAAAGGGATTAAATTCACTAATAAAATATCTTTTAAAGTAGAATTTGATAATGGACAAAATGGTTATTCAGCAGAACTTACAATGGGAACCGACGGATTTGTTTTTACTGATGAAAGACTGATTTATAGAGGTGACACAGATAAAAGTATTTGTCAATATTCTAAAGAAGCATTTATAAAAGATACTGATAATTATAGAGCAAAATATGTAATAAAGTATCTAAATGGGTTTAGAAAATATCATTTTCATGATACAAGTAAAAATTCTCCATTTACAATTGCCAGCAATATAGAGAATGATATATACTTTTTATATAGCGATGGGTCAAATCTTGCTGCTTTTTTATATAATATTAAAAATAATAACAAAATTGTTTACAACAAAATTATTAAAACTATAAAATCTATAGCACCTTATTTTTCGGATTTTTTTTTCCAACCAAATGCAGAAAATTACATTAAACTACAATGGACAGATAAATATAGCGAAACTGTATATGGAGCTACAGATCTATCAGATGGGACAATGCGTTTTATTGCATTAACTGTATTGTTTATGCAACCTAATCTTCCCGATACAATAATAATTGATGAACCTGAATTGGGACTTCATCCCAAAGCAATTTCAAAACTTTCCGGTATGATAAAATCTGTAACATCAAAAGGTTCTCAGGTTATTGTTGCTACTCAATCTACCGATTTAATTAGTCATTTTCAACCAGAAGATATAATTACAGTTGATATGATAAATGGTAAAAGTAAATTTAAAAGATTAAATAGTGAAGAATTATCTATGTGGCTGGAAGATTATACAATTGATGATTTGTGGAAAAGAAATATTATTCCAAGTGGTCATCCAAATTATTAAAATAATATGATTAAGAGAGTTTATATTATTTGTGAGGGAGAAACAGAACAAGAATTTTGTTCAACTATTCTTATGAAATATTTTCAAGAGAAAGGAATTTATATCCATTGTCCTGTGATCAAAAAAACAATGGGAGGAATAGTTCAATGGCAATACTTAAAAAAGCAAATTGAAATAACTCTAAAATCAGATCCATCAGCTTTTGTTACTATGCTGATCGATTATTATGGAATATATAAAAAGCACAATTTCCCAAATTGGAATAAAGCAGAAAAAATTATTGATAAATATGAAAGAATGAGTATTTTAGAAGAGGGTATGCTGAAAGATATTGAAGATAAATTGAGTTATCGTTTTATACCATACATTCAATTGCATGAATTTGAAGGATTATTATTTAATAAAGAAGAGTATTTTTATAGAGTAATACCAAAAGAAGAATTAATTGGACAAGAGGAATTAAAGAAAACATTTAATGAATTTGAAAATCCGGAAATGATAAATGACAACCCCGACTCTGCTCCTTCAAAAAGATTAAAAAGAATAATTAAAGGATATAATAAAATAGTTTATGGTAATATATTAGCAGAAGAAATTGGACTACGCAATATTAGAAATAAAAGTCACAGATTTAATAAATGGATATTGCAGATTGAAAACATATTAAACTAGTAGATATTTATGTAAATAGCTTTGCACACAATCTGTGACATATAAGGAATTATTTTTACTCTTGTTATTATTCTATCTTATCATTCATACCTTAATGACTCAATGGGATCCATCTTAGATGCTTTTATTGCAGGAAATACACCTGAAATCAATCCCACAATTGTATTGATGATAAGAGCTATAATGATCCAAAGCCAGGGCATCACAAATTGTCCTTTGATATAGTGCGCCAGAACAATGCCAAGGATGACTCCCAGCAGTATGCCCAATATCCCGCCAAGTTGACTTATAATAACAGATTCGGTAAGAAATTGTGTCAAAATGTGCTTGTTTGAAGCGCCGGTTGCTTTACGTATTCCTATTTCCCGGGTTCGTTCCGTTACAGTCACAAGCATAATATTCATCAGGCCAATTGCTGCCCCCAGCAATGTGATAAGGGCAATAGCAATAGTGGCTATTCTGATCTTGAACGTGGCATCTTTTATCATTTTCAATAAATTGTCACTTTTAGTGATCTCAAAATCATTTTGGTCTTTTATTTTCAGTTTTCTGATATTTCTAAACAATCCGGTTGCACTTGATATTGCTTCTTCCATTTTCAGTGAACTTTCGAGGGCTACATTAATGTTATAAGGTCTGTTTTCATAATGATAATATCTCTTTCCGTTCAGTAAAGGAATAAAAGCCGTTTGATCATTATTGGTGTTTTTATTTGTACCTTCTTCTTTAATTATACCTATCACCTTATAATTGTAGCCATTGATATCTACTATTTTACCGATGCCCCTGTCTTTTTTTGACTTAAATAAACTCTTTACGATTTGATTGCCAAGAATAACTTTATGCATACCGTCCTGTAGTTCATTACTATTGAAATATCTGCCTTCTCCCACTTCTAAACCTGCAACATTGATAAAATTGTCATCCACACCTGTCACATTGATAACGGGATTTGTTTTTTTATCTTTATATTTAACAGTGGCTCCATTGACAAAATTGGTAAAAACGGTAACTTTTGCTCCCGGAAAGTGATATTTTTCTTTGAACTGCATCGCCTGCCTGAAATTGATATTATCACCAATTCTTTTTTTTCTTCCGTGACGGTTGGATTTTAAACTTTCATATGCAGGTTGAATTTTGAAGGAATTGGAACCTATATTACTAAAATTGTCATTAAGAGAATATAAAATAGTGTCTATTGCTGTCAATATTCCTACCAAAGCAGTGATACCTACCATTATTATTAATATGGTGAGCAGAGATCTCAATAAATTTGTTTTTATTGAACTTAAGGCTATTTTTATATTTTCCAATAATAACATATTGTAAAATTATATCTAATTTCTTTAATAATATTATTTATTCGAGATACTGCCCAAAAATTTAGATTAAATGCTGTTATTGTACAATTAATAAAAATTCATTTTAATAATTTCAATCAAAAAAGATAAAAATTCAGCGGATATATCCTATTTTTGTGAGTTGGTACAAAAATTGCTGTTATAATAAATCAATAACTATGCAGTTTAGTTAATACAATAATTTTTTATAAATTAATATACTATGAAATTTAATGCATCATCGGCTCAATTGTCAAGAGAGTTATCTATAGCGTCCAATGCCATAAGTCCCAAAGCTATAATGCCGGTATTGGAAGATTTTCTTTTTACTCTGGAAGGCAACAAACTAACTATTAGTGCTACAAATCTGGAAACTTCTATTGTATTGGAAACTGAAGTGACCGGACATGAAGATGGTTCAGTTGCTTTATCTGCTAAAATTTTGCTTGATACTTTACGTACATTGCCTGAGCAACCGATTACAATTGAAACAATTGATGAGAATAGTTTGCAAATAACTTCAAGTTTCGGTAAATATAAGATGGGTATTGATGATCCTGATGATTTTCCTGAAATTGAATCGGTACCGGATGGCGAAAGTGTCCTAATTGACAGTACTGTATTAAGACATGCCATAGAAAAGACAATGACAGCAATAGGAGAAGTAGGGGTAGTAAGAAGTTCCATGTCGGGTGTTTTATTTCAATTGGATTTCAATAAAGCAAATTTTGTATCCACGGATAGTCACAGATTGGTGAAATTTACATACAGTGGATTGAATTTTGATTCCACAAAGTCTTTTGTATTACCTCAAAAAGGTTTATCATTATTGAAAAATGCATTACCTGAAAATCAAAACGTTAATATATTTTGGAATGACAAAAGTGCATTTTTTGAATTTGACGGATATAAGATAATCAGTACTTTGATCAATGATGATTTTCCGAATTATAACAATGTAATTCCTGTTGATAATCAAAATATTCTTAATATCAGCAGGAAAGATTTGATGAATTCCCTGAGGCGTTTGTTAATATATGCAAATAAAAGTTTTAATCTTGTAACTTTCAATTTGGCAGAAGATAGTCTTACGCTGGCAACGGAGGATCCTGAATTTGCTCATGATGCTACCGAGCAATTGCCATGCAAATATAATGGAGAGCCGTTAACTATGGGTTTTAGTGCTAAATTTTTTATAGAATTGCTTTCAATAGTAGATGGAGATGAAGTTAATATAGAATTTTCAAATCCTAAGACACCTGTATTGATCAAACCGGTGGAAGAGGAAGAAAATCAAGATCTATTATTGTTGATTATGCCTTTGATTATGCAATAACAACAGTAACTACTCAGGCAGGGTGCTTTTGAGATGAAAAAATTCAATTTTTTTGCCAGATGAAGCTCTTTTTTTGAAGGCATAGTGGAGCTACATCGAAAAAAATAGCTGAAATATGGCGAAAAAAGAGATTTTTTCAATCAAAATGACTCTACCTGAGTAGATACTAACAACATTATAAAAGTGAATATCGGTTTATATTTCGGTTCATTCAATCCTGTTCACACAGGACATTTGATTATTGCCAACCATATCATCAATTTTACCGAAACAGATGAAGTATGGTTTGTAATATCTCCGCAGAATCCATTTAAGAAAAGACAGAATTTAATTGATAGTTATGACAGACTGGCACTTGTGGAACTGGCAATCGGAGACTATGACAAATTAAAACCATGCACTATTGAATTCAATATGCCTGTTCCCAGTTATACCATCGATACACTGACGTATCTGAAAGAGAAATATCCCGATTACAATTTTAAATTAATAATGGGCAGTGATAATCTTGTGAATTTTCATCACTGGAAAAATTATGATGTTATCTTAAAATATTATAGCATTCTTGTGTATATGAGACCGGGATTTGAGGATGTTCCGTATCTTAATCATAAAAAGATCACAGCGTTAAAAGCTCCGTTGCTTGAAATTTCCTCATCGTTTATCCGCAAACTTATCAAGGAAGGGAAATCAATTAGATATCTGGTTCCCGATGCTGTTTATGAAGAGATAGTACTCTCTAATTTGTATAAAGAGTGATTTTTTAAAACATAGGTGATCCAATTTTTAAAAAATAGCCCTTGCCTGCATTTTTGCCATATGTATCACATTGGATCCGCTTGTTTTTCTGCCATCATACTGGATAATAAGATCAAGATTGTTTTTTAGTCTTTTGCTGAGTTTTATGCCCCATAAAAAATTATTACCGTTTTTTAGTCCATCCAGCATTGCAAGTTCAACCGGAGTATTAGGCAAGCCGGTAAAAGCTATTTTTACAAAACTAAATGAAGTAATAATTCTGAATTTTTTTATATTTACCGCTTTACCGGTGAATTTTAAATCATGGATTAATGCCTGTTCTTTATTTCCTTGTTGATTTTTTTTATTGGAGTAATTATAATTTAATTTAAAACCCAATTTATTACTAAAAAAGAAATTCATTTCCTCAGATAAAGACAAATAATTAAACAAGTAGTTTTTTGCCTGATAAGATTGGGATTCATACCATCTGGAACCCAGTGATATTTTGCTTTTCAAATCCATATATTTCTCATAATTGTATCTGACAGCCAAGTGATATTCCTTTAGTCCCAATTTGGTAAATCCTTCAATCTGTAACGGTTGATTGGCATTGGTTTTGTAACCCAAACGAATATCATAAACAGGATTGCCCTGATTGAAAAACAAAACTCCATTGTAAAACAACTTATAAGAGATCAGACTTGTATCATTGAGATTGGTCAA
>JALVEG010000499.1 GCA_027031145.1 Saprospiraceae bacterium
TGATTTTATCCTATTCGTTTTCCTTAATTTGGTTTTTGGCTTTCTTAAATAAGTTGAATCAACTATTCCTAATTTTTTACCTATTTCAATAGATAAATTAATAATTTCTGATGTTCCTGTGTAATAAAATTCGCTCATGATGCCATCATTTGATGCCATAAAGATATGAATACTTTTCTATTTTTACCAATTTTCATTATTATTTCTCTGTAAAAACTAATCAGACCTAACGGTCTCGCGATATGCAGAGTGGCGAAACAACGAGAGCCACTAAATAGGGTAGGTGTCAAGTAAGCTATTTAAATACGAATTTCGTATATTTCGCCATTCTGTCATCATCGCTTGTTAGCCACTGGCTTTTGTTTTGTTAATCCTTTATAATAACTTTCCAATGACCTCTTGTGCTTCCTATTCTTTTGATTACACCTTTATTTTTCATTGTATTTAAGTGTTTTTGCACAGCAGAAACATTTATACTAAGCAATTTTGATATTTTTCTGACTGATGTTTTACTATCCGTGTTAATTATATTTAAAATTTCTTGCTGTCTTTTACTTAATTCTTCTTTTATGCTCATTGTACCACCTATTGTACCACTTATTGTACCACCCGAATTATCAGTAATGAATTCAGAATGATTAGTTAGTTCTGTAATGAAAGAACTTCTTTCAGGTTCATTTGTATCAAATTTTGGTGGTTCTGATCCATTTTGATTTAAAACTCTTATCATAGTAGGAATTCCTGTACCTTTTCCTTCTGTTAGATTTAATTCTTTCAAAAACTCTCCTATCCTTCTATTCCTATATCGCCTGTTTCTAATTACTCCGCTATCAAAATCACTCTGTTTCAGTGATGGGTCAACTCCATTGTAACTGATTATTTCAATAGAAGTAGGTAAAATCCGAACTTCAATGGGGTCAGGTAATTCATAATTTCTATGATAAACTGCATTTGACAAAGCTTCTTCAAATGCTTCATAAGGATAGTTGAAAATAGTATCTGATTCAGCTCTTTCTGAATATTTTACAACTTTGTTTTTTAATATTTGAGTCCTAAAATAGGACAAAACATCTTGTAATTGCTTTTGAATTGGACCAACAAAAGTATGTTCAATAAATTCTTTTGCTCCTATCCCTCTTGGAAATTCAACTACATCAATTTTAACTCCTCGAAAATACTTTTCTATTTTCTCTGAAAACATTAATAAACCTACATTTTTAGGAAATAAATGTTCTCTTGCACCTTGACATAAATTCATCTTATCCGCTAATTCCTCAACATTCATTGTAGAACTTTCTTGAAATAGTTTACTACCTGTTTTAGCTAAATGTTCTCTCATTAAACCAAAGCTTAAATCAGAAACACTTGCAAGAGTGTTTACTCTATCGTCAAAAGGTATTTTTGCAGTTAATTGAATCAATTCTGCTTCTTGTTCTGCATTTGGAATAACACTACTTGAAAACTGCCTAATTCTGTAATTATAGGTTTTGTGTTTTGCAAGGACATCATCAGGAACTTTATAGGGTCTATTACTACCTGCAGGTGCCCAAATTACCAAAACATTCTTTTTATCAATAGATTCTAAAGATATGCGTGGTATATAGGAAGGTGAAATTAAGTTGCAATAACCAATTAACTCTTTTTGAACTTGTTCATATTTTTCAGGATTAAAACCTATAACAGGACGAATTGCTTTACCGTTTACTTCTTCAACTCCTACTATAATGTAGCCACTCCCTTCATTTTCAAAATCATTAGCAAAAGCACAAACTGAGCGCATAATAGCTGTTGGATTCCAACCTTTTTTAAATTCCATTCGAGAACCTTCAACGTATTTACCTGATAATAGATTTTCTATGCTTATTAGAATGCTCATAGGACTAATTAATTAAAGAAGATTATTTTGATTTATTACAAAGTTACAATTAATTTTGTGCAAATCAAAAATAGTTATTTAGGAATGAAAAAGACTAATAAATAAAATCAATTTATAAAGATAAATATTTAGAGTAAAACTATATTATGTAAGTTGAACTCTATTTT
>JALVEG010000500.1 GCA_027031145.1 Saprospiraceae bacterium
AAATGTATAACTGTTTATTTACAATACCGGACTTTTAAAATTATTTATTATATTTGTGCATAATTCATCAATGATTAAATATTTATCATTATATGTTGTACTATGATGATTGAATTAATTACAAAATAAGATAACTTATGAAAACATTATTTATCAACTTATTATTATGCTTAAGTTTAACAATTAATGCGCAATTTCAAGAGCATATAATTAACTCAATAAACTACGATGTTCACTCAATCGTTCTAGCTGATGTCGATGGAGATTATGATAACGACCTTATAGTTTCAGGTGGGACGCATAATCAATTGAAGTGGTTTGAAAACTTTGACGGTCTAGGCAATTTTAATACTGTTCACGCAATAGTTGAATCGCCTTATGAAATAAATGGCAACTTTATTTCTATCAGCGATGTGGATGCAGATAATGATATTGATATTTTGGTTACAATAAGTGAAATGGATGATGGTGAAATTAGAACATATAATAATACAAATGGATTTGGAGATTTTGATTTACTTTCAACTTCAATGAATACTTCAGGATCACTTAGTCCAATTGTTATAGCAGATATAGATGGGGATAGTCATAATGATTGGGTTTCAAGTGTATCATTGTCACAATTTAATGATGCTAAAGTTAGCTGGTTTGAAAACAGCGGTAATGGAACTGTAACAGAGCAAATTATAGAAAATCTTTATTTATGTTCATTACAACTTACAGATTTAGATAATGATAATGACATTGACTTAGTGGGTATAAAACTATATGGCTCCGGACAGAATGAGCTATTTTGGTATGAAAATATAGATGGATTAGGTGATTTTTCAGTGAAACATACTATTCAGATCAATACAAATTTTGATTATCTTTCAAAAATACTTGCTGCTGATATTAATAATGATGGAAATATGGATATTATCAGTTCTTACGGTAATATTATTTCCTGGTTTGAAAATGACGGACAGGGTAATTTTGGTTTTGGAAATATTATAAATAACGAAAATTTTACCAAAACACATGTTTTTTCAGCAGATTTAGATAATGATGGTAATGTTGATATATTAACAACTGGCAACAATGCCTCGGTGACTTATTTCAAAAATGATGGACTTGGAAATTTTAATAAATATGTCATTATTGATAACATGTATCAAAATCATAGTCCAATATTTGCAATTGATATTAATGGTGATAATAAATTAGATATTGTTTCAAGTTCAAGTGTAAACGGGAAACTAGCATGGTATGAGAACTTGGGGTCATTATCTGTACATCAAAATAATACAATTGATTTTTCAATTTATCCAAATCCTTCGAAAGGCATTATTAATATTAAATCTGATATGAATATTTCTCATATAAAAGTCTACAATCAGTTAGGAGCTTTGGTTTTGTCTATTCAAAATAAATATCAGATTGATATTTCGAGTTTAAGTCCTGGGATATATTTCATAAAAGTAATAGATGATGACGGAAGTGCTGTTACTAAAAAAATTATAAAAAAATAATAAACGCTAAATGAATGGTATTAATAAAAATCAAAAATTATCCCCCAATTTTTCCATTCTTTGTTTAGGATGTAGCCTTTAATAGGCAATCTCACAAACTTAATGACGAAAAATAGCATTATTTTGATTTTTCGCCATTAACATATGTTTTTCTTAGATTCAATCAGCAAATGCGACTTTTAGAGGGAAAAATAAAGCTTGAAAATTTTATTTCATTTTTCTTTTCAAAATTATTTTTTATTATTACTTTTACCAAGTTTAATATTAAGTTCTGTTAATTAACTGAATACATAAAGAAATTATGCTCAACAAACTTTCCATACTTATTCCGGCATACAATGAAGCCAAAACCATACATCTGATTTTAGATAAAATAAAAGCTATTCGTTTGATAAACGATATAAAAAAAAGAGATTATTATCGTAGATGACCATTCTACCGACCATACTGATGAAGCCATTAAAGGATATATGCAAATAAATCCCGATTTGAATATCCGCTTTTTCAGACAAGATAAAAACATGGGCAA
>JALVEG010000501.1 GCA_027031145.1 Saprospiraceae bacterium
TTTTGAAGTATTTTATTAGATAATTTTTCAGCTTCTTCAATAGATAGCCTCATATTGATATTTAAAATAGTTTTGGTTACTCAACATAACCTTGCAAGGGTATATTGAAGTTCTTTCTGAATTTGTACCTTTAAAATATACCAAACATTTATATATTCCACAAACTATAAAAGTAGGGGAGGGGTTACAGAGGTTATAAGAAGTATCTGCCCTCCAACTCTCTCAAGCTTTGTATGCTTTCTTGTCGTATGTAGAAATTACTTTCTTTACCAATACAGCCCGTAATTAAAGCGTCTTGCATCATACAACTTTACTTTTATGAAGAACAAGCAACATTATTCCGCCAATTACTAACGTAGTTATACCGAGAACAGTTAGTGCCTGAAGTAATGAATAAGCATCTGCAATCCATCCTGCAAAGGGAATTATTATTGAATAAATCAATTGTCCTATCATATTTTTTGCTGATAAAATTGTCGCTCTTATTTCTGATTTTGTTAATTTATTTATGTAATCTGTGATTACAACTTTTGAAAAACCTCTTACAAATTGGTGTAGGAATGCAAAAGTGAAACTAAAAAGATAAACAAAGTTACTCATTAATAGATAACTTACTCCAATTAAGACAATAAGCATACTTAATGAATATTTTTCCCCTAATTTTTCTTCAATTTTGTAAGAATACTTTGAAGTGATTGCTGCGACTACTTGAAAAGATGCGAATACGAAACCAAAATGGACAATATCAAGACCGCTTAAAGAAAAATAAGGTTGGTAAAACCATAATGCTGACTGATTAAATGCATATGCAATTCCCGCGTAAAGCATGAACCATCTTAGCTTTTTGTTTTGTATTAAGGAATACTTAATTATCTTAAACAATTCCCAAAGATAACCTCTTTGAAAAATTAATTTGTGTCTTTTTGGTTCATGCATTGATAAAGAAAGAGGAATCAATAATGCTAAGAAAGGAAGCATTGCATAAAATGTCCAACGAAAATCTATTTTTCCGATAAATCCACCAAGAATATTTGCACCAGCTATTGCGGTCAATGATAAGAAAACTGAATGTCCCCATATTTTCTTATATTCATTTTCTCTTTTGAGATCTTTTAGAGTATCATACATTAGTGCAGAATCACTTCCTGAAATAAGCGAGAGACCGAAAGCCCATAAAACTTCTGCAATTAAGAAATGATAAAACTTCATTCCTACAGCATAAGCAGCACCAGCAAAAAACAAGAAAAATCCAGAGTAAACTAAAGATTTTTTTCTTCCAAAAACATCAGCAAAATATCCTGTAGGGACTTCTAAAAGGACATTTGATAGGGCAAAGACAGATTGAAGTAGCATGATTTCTGTCATACTTAATCCATTTTCTTGCCAGAACAAAACTATGATTGGTAGGAAGAAAGCGAAGTTCCTAAATATTTGAAAAACATAAAATTTCCAAATATTGCTTTCTAACTTCTTTTTTTCAATGCTTTCCATAATTATTATAGTAAATTGTTTGTTATTTAAATAACTATTTTAAAATAGAAATCCTGCCTTCAAAATTTTACATCAGAGGGTTCTCATAAGAAAGTAGTTTTAAGCATGCTTAAAGTTCAAATGAACAAGAAACATAGTGAACTTACCTTGTTTCCCCCCAATCTTTACAGTTTCATCGTGACGAAATGTTTTATGTTATTATTATCTCTTAGGTGTGGAAAGTCAATATTGCGCTGACTTATGTAAAAGTTTTTGTATGCGAAAGATTTACAGAAATTGCCTTTTGTAAAGAGAGGAAATAATAAGCTCTCAAAAGGCGGGTGAGTTTTACTTTGGTGCCGGAGAGAGGATTTGAACCTCCACAGGCAAGAGCCTACTGCCTCCTGAAGACAGCGCGTCTACCAGTTCCGCCACTCCGGCTTTACAAGTTATGTAAATTATATTAATTGTACCTTTACCTTGTATTTTATTAAAGGTCTGTGTTTTTAAGCTCTAGAATGACAATAATTTTAACCTGAGCAACCAATTGTCATCCTC
>JALVEG010000502.1 GCA_027031145.1 Saprospiraceae bacterium
CACTAGAACCCATAACGATTAAGTCGATATTGTCTTTTTTGCTTTCTTCGATAACGCCATTAAAAGTTTTTTCAAAATGCACTTTTTCACTCACATTTAATCCCTCTAATTCAGGAGAGTTTTTAATCTCATCAAAGCGTTCGTGAATTTTTTGCATATATAAAATGGATGCAGGAGAACTGTTATCTGTACCGGATTGTGCATCAATTATCCCTTCAGGCAAATCAACCATATGTAATAAATAAATGTCGCTTCCAGTTTTACGAGCAATATTGGCAGCAGTTCTTACTGCACATTTTGCTTCTTCTGAAAAATCTACGGGAACTAAAATACGTTTCATAAAAAGTGGTTTATTAATTTAGTGTAAAAATACAAAAATAAAATTATTTAAAATACACAAATTAAAAGAAAAAAGTTTTATATATTTGCACTCGATATAACGAATAAATGAAAAGGAGGACAGATAGTCCTCTTTTTTTATCCTTAAAATGAATAGACAAGAAATTTTAAATTTAACCAATCAAGCATTAGAAGAAAACGAAAGTTTGTTTTTAGTTGCTTTGGATATCGACCAAAACAATAGAATAAATATTATTGTTGATGGAGATCATGGTGTACCTTTAAAAGAATGTATTCGAATAAATCGTTTTATAGAAAACGAATTAGACCGAGAAGAAGAAAATTATTCTCTTGAAGTAAGTTCTCCGGATATTGCACAACCGTTAAAATTAATTAGACAATACAATAAAAATATTGGAAAAATCTTACAAGTAAAAACCGAAAAAGAAACTTTTGAAGGCAAATTAACAGAAGTAAATGATAACTCAATAACGCTTTCTTGGAAAGTAAGAGAGCCAAAGCCAATAGGTAAAGGTAAAATAACAGTCGATAAAAATGCAGAAATTGCTTTTGATGACATTGTACAAACTAAAGTAAAAATATTATTTAACTAATAATAACAAGAATGGAAAATATAGATTTAATAGAATCGTTTTCTGAATTTAAAGATGATAAAAGAATAGACAGAGTAACACTAATGTCTATTTTAGAAGAAGTTTTTAGAGCAGCATTAAAAAGAAAATATGGTTCCGATGCCAATTTTGACATCATTATTAATCCAGATAAAGGAGATTTAGAAATATGGAGAAATCGTGTTGTAGTAGAAGATGGCGAAGTAGAAGAACCTAATGAAGAAATTTCATTATCTGATGCACGTAAAATAGAACCTGATTTTGAAGTTGGTGAAGATGTATCCGAAGAAGTAAAATTAGTCGATTTAGGAAGAAGAGCAATTCTTGCCTTAAGACAGAATTTAATTTCAAAAATTCACGAACACGATAATACCAATTTATATAAACAATTTAAAGAGTTAGAAGGAGAGTTATATACCGCAGAGGTACACCATATTAGACATAATGCCGTAATTTTGTTAGATGATGATGGCAATGAATTAATACTTCCAAAAAGTGAACAAATTCGTTCAGACTTCTTTAGAAAAGGAGATAATGTA
>JALVEG010000503.1 GCA_027031145.1 Saprospiraceae bacterium
CAGGGCTTCAAAAGAAGTTTTCATCACATCAAATGGAACCATAATAGCATATTTTGTAGCTTCATTCATAGCATTTTTGCGAAACGCTTTTTCTTCATCTGTTCCTTTTGGTAATCTTACAGCATCGATAATTTTATTAAATGCATTTGTGTCTTCATCAACCAGATACAACAATTTATCTTTAATTGCCTGCCCTTTTTCAGCCCAATTCGAAAATTCTTCCCATCTGGCATCCCAACCTCTTTTATGAGCTGAAAGATTTGCTACCATTGTTCCCAAGGAAATCCCTAAAGCACCTGAATATGCAGCAATACTACCTCCTCCGGGAGCAGGACTTTCTCTTGAAGTCTCATCAGCAAAATCCTTTATTGTCAAATCAATAAGTTTTTTACCATTATCCGCTTCAAGTAGATATTCAATTATTTTTTTCTTAGGATCAAACGGCTTAAGATCATCAAGTCCCATTGATTTTATTGCAATGAATATAATATCTTCTTCGGGTATCCCTGTTGAACGGTTTTGTTTTTTAAGAAAATACTTTCCAGCTTCTATCATAACTTTTTTGGGAACCAAACCTATAAGTTCACTTCCGGTAACTCTCATTCCTCTCTTTGTAGCACTTTTATCAGCTTCTTCAAATGCAATATGCAACGGAGTTTCATTGATATTGGTCAAATTCATGGATACCTGAGCTATTCCATATTCTTCAATATACCAACCAATAGCTTTAACATATTTCAAGGTACCCGGAACTCTTACGGGATTTCCATTTTCATCTCTTACTATTTTACCACTTACCGGATCTCCTTCTCTTTTGACTCTTCCCTTTTCTCTTATATCAAAAGCTACGGAATTTGCTCTTCTGGTAGAAGATGTATTTAGATTTATATTATAAGCTACAAGGAAATCCCTTACTCCAATAACAGTAGCTCCTGCCTGCTTATTGAATTTGGTTTCTCCAAAGTCAGGCTTCCAGTTAGGATCCTTCAATTTTTTTTCCAGCCCTTCATATTCTCCCGCTCTGATAGTTGCCAAATTTCTTCTTTCCGGAGTTGTAGCTGCCTCTTCATAGAGATAAACAGGAATATTCAGAGTTTCCCCTACTCTTTTTGCTAATTCTTTAGCATATTTCACCGTTTCTTCCATAGAAATATTGGATATCGGAATAAACGGACAAACATCAGTAGCTCCCATTCGGGGATGTTCTCCCGAGTGTTTGGACATATCTATCAGTTCTCCGGCTTTTTTTATCGCTTTGTATGCTGCATCCACAACAGCATCAGGTTCTCCCACAAAAGTCACAACTGTTCTGTTTGTAGCTTTTCCCGGATCAACATCCAGTAATTTCACTCCTTCTGTATTTTTTATTTCATCTGTTATTTTTTCGATAACGGACATATCTCTACCTTCACTAAAATTAGGAACACACTCAATTAACTGTTTCATCTGTTTAAAATTTTTATTTTGTAAAAAATTAATAAAAATTTATAATACCTGCCTGCCGTAAAACACTTTTGCAGGCATGGCATTCAGTAACTCTCATGAATTTATTTTAATCATAACCTTATATGTATTTTATGATTAAAAAAATTCATGTTCGTTTCATTCTTGTATTTTTTTTCTAAATTTAAACGAATTTTATCACTTAATAATTAATTTTTTGCAAAATTGCTTAAAATTATGAAGTTATTTAAATAATTTTATATTTTTATGCAGCATAATTGCATCTAATTTCATCTATAGGACAAAATGATCAAATAGTATTAATATTTTAATATGAAAAAATATATAATTTTAATTTTAATTTTCTTTACTATAATTTCCTGCAGGAAAAATAAAGATATTATTGTCACTACTGACAATGAATATCCTACGGAGAAATATATCAATACTTCAGTAAAGGGAGTTGTAGTTGGAAACAGGAATTTACCTATCGAAGATGCTACCGTTGAGACCGGAGGGAATATATTGAAAACCGACTTGAACGGTTATTTTTATTTTAAGGATATAAAAGTTA
>JALVEG010000504.1 GCA_027031145.1 Saprospiraceae bacterium
GGGGCCATAACTAGGATTCATATCATAATGAGGTGCACCAACTTTTCTTGCAACAAAGTAAGTATAATTGTCAATAACCTTATAATCAACAATATCAAATCCACAAGATACTAATCTACCAAGTGTCTCAGCCTTTGATAATAATCTATTCCTCCCTCTAGTAATAAAAAAATATATCTTTTTTAACCCCCACACTTTTGGAAAAATACGCATAAAAACAAATTCCAAGAAAAAATAAATACTTTTAATAACAGGCCATTTATTTATTCTCTTTCTTTGACGTCTTTGTGAAAATGTTTCAACATTTCCAATAAAAATATCTTCTTTTTGGAGTTTATTATTTACCGCTTCAAAAAACTTATTAATATATCGTATATCATTTATCCTTTGTAAATTTATAAATGCATCTATATCACCATAATGACTTTGAATATTGAATGGTGTGGTTGTAGAAAGTATCAGCGTTAATTCCGAATAAAGATCAACAAACTTAGAGCAATAATCTTTTACTTCATCGCTAATTGTTTGCAGATTATCATAAATATTTTGATTATGTTTTTTATCTTTTTGCAAAATCTTTATTTTTATATTCAAAAATACAATGCTTTATTCAAATATACTAATTATATGAATTTAATCTTCTTAATTTTTAAAATTTTTATTGAATGTCTTTAGAGGAGAGGGAGAGACTGAGAGACTTAGGGACTAAGAGACGAAGAGACGAAGAGACGAAGAGACGGAGGGACGGAGAGATGAAGAGACGAAGAGACGGAGGGACGGAGAGACGTAGAGAGGGAGAGACGGAGAGATTTAGGGACGGAGAGACGTAGAGGCAAAGAGCTTTATCTCTATTTTTTATTTACACACTTTTAAGGATAGTGTCTTAATATATCCATTTTTCAGGTTGTAATGACATATTCACTAATTTGCCGATAACATTCTCATATTGCTGATACAAGTGATTATATTTTTCTTTATCTAAATAACCGCATTCTAATGCAAAGTCCAACCAGACTTGAGACTCGGCAGCCTCACCCTCACAATCTGATAATTTTGAAACAAAATGTTTTGGATATTTTCTTTTTCTAAAAGCTTCTGCCAAATTAGCGCACACTGATCTGGAAGACCTGCGAATTTGGTCGGTCAATGAATATTTTTCTTCTTTAGGAAAGGTTTTTGTAAGTTCAAAGATTTGCATAGCCAAGCTAAACGACAACTTATAAGTGTCTAACTCCTTGTGCGATCTGATTTTCATAATTTTAAGTTTTACAATCCCCAAAAAATAATTTCATCATCATTACATACCCTTCATCACTTAGTATCTCCATCTCCCCTTCCCTCAGTCCCTCAGTCCCTCAGTCCCTCAGTCCCTTAGTCCCTCAGTCCCTTAATCTCTCAGTCTCCCCGTCTCCAAGCCTCACCAAAAACCTCTTCACCACATTCTTCACATTCTGCAATACCAACTCCTTGATCCAAGGCACCACACTACTATGCCAACGCTGGGGATGAAAGGTAAACATAATCTGATCCGGCAGCCTACCCTCTTTTGCTAAAAGGAATAAGTAATTCCAATACTACTGCCAGGTAATATGTCTTCATTATTTTGATATATATCCCAACCCATAATAGAAGAAATATTAAAATATAAAGATAATTCTGAAGAAAAGTTATAGTGAAAAGATAATTCAAAATCTGCACAAATATTGGGTCTTCCGTAGTAATAATTATAAAAATATCCTGATCCTAAATGAAGATTTATATTCCATTTGGGATTAGATAGACTTTTGATGATTTCATTGATATTAAATATTGCTTCACCATAAAAGTAAGCATAATGACGTTTATCAGGATTGTTTATAGTATTAAAATACCAACCTTTATATCCCAGTTGTATTGCAAGCTCAGGAGAAAACCATTTTCCGATGGAAATATCAACAAGAGGAGAATAATTTGACTTAATGAAATCTTCCTGTTTATAACCAGACATTTGGACACCTAAGCCAAAAGATATAAAATATCGAGAACTATATGTTAATTTTGAAGTGTCTTTATTGAGATTTTGCCCTTTTAGCACACTCAAAGATGATAATAAAAACAGTACAAATACTAACTTAATATTATTCATAATTAATAAATTGAAGGAATTTGATTTATTCTTTTTATTACATTTTCATAATCCAATCCAACAATTTCCAAATACCATTTGAGTGAATTATACCTTGGTTTATTTTCTTCATAGATAAGTTCCAATGCTTCTTCTCTTGTAATCATTCCTTCTCTTATCTGATTGCTTCTAAAGGTATCATTTTCACAAAATCCGGCTATAAGTGTATAGATGTAATTGTAAAAACTTGCAGTGCCATCGCCAATTCTCCATGTTGAGCTGGTATCTACAGCTTTTTCCCATTCATACTTATTCAGTATTGTATTTTCTATTAGTTTTTCATCCCATCGAATGTAATCAAACAAATGATAATAATCTGCTTTGGGTGTAATATATCTTGAAGCAAAAGAACCAAGTGAATCAAATATTGATTGATTAATGTAACCCGGGCTTTTCATTAGATTTTTACCAACAAAACCGAATAACTTTAATTGATTTATCAATGATAATGAATAAATCCTTTTTTTATCAAACTGAGGCTTTAATCCGGCAAATCCCGTTTTGAAATTTGTATTTTCAAGCTCATTCACTCCCCATATCTCAAGATCTATCCCCAATTGTTTTTTTATTTTATGAGCATAATAAAAAAAGAATTTATCACCTGCCATAAACAAAGGGATCATACCAAGATGAGGATATTTTAACCATGCCTGAATATTTTTCTTTATATTTTCTCTTTTCCAATGTATGTTTGCAGCCACAATAATATTTTCAACTCCCAACTTACCGCATATTCTTGCAACATTTCTTCTTGCTAAATCTGTGACCATGCCCCAATCATAAGTATATGTAATTGGATTTAACTTTAGTTCATTTTTAACTACATGTAAGACATAAGTACTATCTCGACCTCCACTGAATGGTAATAAGACATCATATTGTCCATTAGCTTTTCTATATGGTTTTACCAGATCATTTAGCTTATCAATATCTCCCGATAAATTTTTCTTTTTATAATTATGACAATAATTACAAACACCTTCATCATCATATTCAATAAATGGGAATGTCTCAGGCAGTAAACATTTAGTGCATCGTTTTAGTCGTTTAATTTTTTCAATAGGATACTGCAACAGAGCTTTTTCTCTTTCAGCATCAGGATTTAAGTGGATATAATTTAAATCTACTACGGTCGAAAGCTGCTTTTTATCTGATTTTATAGGAGTAATCAGTATTTTCCTTTTTTTATTTATTGATAATTCTTTTAAGTTTTGATCAATTTCATCATCAAATGCAAATTCATTAATACTAAATTTATCAAGATCAATAATAATGCCTGTATTGGGTTTAACCTGTCGTATTTTATAATCTCCTATAACTGATAAATCAACTTTCTTTACAAATTGTGACAATATATAATGTTCTGAAGCAAAAAATAAAATATCTTTATTATAAATTGTATATAAAGAGCCGTTATTGGTAGCTAAAACGAATTTATTCAAATCATCAAAAGCCAAAGCCGTAGCAACAGTTCCAAATACTTTATTTATTGCAGTTATTACTGAATATTGCAGTGAATAATCCTTATTAAGAAAATCTCGAATAAGTGCCAGCATCACTTCTGTATCTATCTCATATTCTCTTTTTAGTTGTGGATTTTCTTCCCAAAGCTTATCTACATTTACAACGATACCATTATGAACCCCAATGATACCATCTTTTACAACCGGTTGATTGTTTTCATCATTTAATTGAGTACCATTGGTAACCAATCTCGCATGTCCAAAAGCAAAAATGCCATTTGATATACTACTAATTGCATTATTAATCGCATCATTAACCTGCTTCTCTTTTAATAATTTTTTAATTGGCAAAGGCCCCTTTAAAACATCTATTTCTTTCTCAACCTGATTAAACACACATAATCCGGAAGAGTCCTTACCTCGTGACTGAGATAAATAAGCAAGTTGCCTTAAGGATTTACCTAAAAAATCTTTTGAATTATTATTATCTTTTGAGGTTATTACCCCGAATATTCCACACATAGTACAACTCTGATTAAATAATTTGAAAACTAAGACTTCGTTTTAAATATATTTTGATAAGTGCTATCTTTTCGAAGTTTATTTTTACTCTCAGGATATTCTTCAACTAGCCAAACCAAGAAAGACGTAGGCTCAATTCTATCTGACAAGAAATCTTTAGACAAACTCTTGAAATGGCTCTTAGGTTGCTGAAATAAAAAATCTATTTTTGATAATATTTTATCGTAATTATCTAGATGATACAACAAACCTGCTCTCTGTGCATCTTTAAGATAACCCATTAAAGGAAGACTATTAACATAAATTGAAGGAGTACCTAACATTGCGCACTCGGAAGCCATTGTCCCTCCTTCACCAACATATAGATTAGCAAAATACAAAACATGATGTATATCAATGGGAGCAACCTTAACTTGATATTTTTTAAGTGATTCCGGTAATTCCCCTTCTGATGATATATATACATTTCCATATTTACTAGCTTTTTCAACAAGTAAGATTTTTTCATCAACAGTTAGGCCTTTTTGCCCAATATCATGAAAAGCCCCCCATGACACAAATCTAAATAGTGTAAAAGGTTTATTAATATCTATACTTGCATTTTCTACAATTTCTCTACTTGGTTTAAAAACTTGTGGATGCAAATAAAATAGCTCCATATATGCATCCATCTTAAAGTGATTTTTCCCCATATCTTTATAAAAAGAATTAGGAGTAATAATCATATCTGAAAATGGTTTATACAGTAACATATTCATTGTAGCATGCTCTGTATCTTCAAAAGTAATATGCGGTATCCTAAATAAGAAACAGTTATGTGCTGTATAACTTGATGAAAAACTTATTACAATATCTGGTCTAAACTTTATAAACTGTATGAACATTAGGAAATCGGCATAGATAACATATAATATTTTACCTAAAGTACCTTTTCCTAATGAACCTGTACCCATATTGTAATAGGGTAAATTTAATGCCTCTAATAAGGAAAAAGAAATGTCCTTATCACGAGCAGTAATATGTACTTTATGCCCCTTTTGTTTCATTACAAATATAAAATTCTTAAAGTAGTGAACATTCGCTGGATGTGCTGTATCAACTAATATTCTCATAAAAATAGTTTTGAAAGTTCTTCTTTTGTAGGATACTTTATTAATACTGCTTTACGAGCTCCATGATATACAAACATTGAACCTGCAGCAACAGCGGAAGCATGCCCCTCCAAAATTGCTTTTGAAAAATCACTTATTGTAGCCGCTCCACCCAAAGCGACAACAGGAATCGTAACACTATCTGAAATGCTTTTTATCAACTCAATATCATAACCCGCCATCGTACCATCATTATCAATTGAATTAATAATTAACTCTCCAACACCTAAACTTTCCATCCTTTTAGCATATTCAATTGGTGATATCCCCGTTTTTTTTTTGCCACTAAAAATATATACTTGTTGACCTTTAAACAACCTATTCTTAACATCTATAGATACAACAATTGTTGAGCTCCCAAATTCCGCAACTGCTTTGCGTACAAACTCAGGGTTATCATAAGCAAATGAATTTAAAATAACTTTTTCAGCTCCCGCATTAATAATCATTCTTATTTCATCAACCGTTTTTACTCCACCACCAACACCGAAAGGCATATTTGCCTCTGCCCCAACTTTTTTTACAAAATCGAGAGGTATTGTTCTTCCTTCCTTATTGGCAGTAATATCAAGGAAAACCAATTCATCTGCTTTAAGATTATTGAAAATTTTAACCGCATTAATAGGATCACCAATATATCGATATTTATTAAACTTGACTGTTTTTACAAGCCCTTGATTTCTTAATAATAATGCCGGAATAACTCTAGGTCTAAACATATTATACTAATTTTGCAAAGTTTGCTAATATTTGCATTCCCTGATCATGGCTTTTTTCAGGATGAAACTGAGTACCGAAAATATTATCCTTTTGTACTGCTGAAGTAAACCGATAAGAGTAATCAGTAGATGTTAATATATCAGTATTGTCATTACACTTTATATGATAACTATGAACAAAATAAAACAATTCATCTTGTGAAACTCCATTTAAAATGTTACAATCTTTTTCAATACTAATGGAGTTCCATCCCATATGGGGAACTTTCCATTTATATTTATCCTCTATTCTAAACCTGACAACTTCAGCATTAATCCAACCAAGACCATCCACATTACCTTCCTCTGATGACTTTGCAAATAGTTGCATTCCTAAACATATACCCAGTATTGGTGTTTTATCCTTTAATACTTTCTTATTCAAAATCTCTATATAACCCAACTCTTTCAAACGCAAAATTCCATTTGCAAATTGACCAACACCTGGTAAAATTAGTTTACTTGCCTTTTCAATATCATCAGCATTAGTGCTTATTTTTGATTCTATATTTAACCTTTTCAAAGCCTTAAGAACTGAGCCTAAATTCCCCATACCATAGTCAACAATTACTATCATCTTCTATTATCATTAAATTCTTTCCAATACGTTTTAATCTTCGTTGAATGGTCAACACCATATTTATAATAAAAAATTGGAGGGAATATATGTAATTGACATGCTATCTTAATTGGCCAACGGAGTAATTGTATTAAAGGAAAATAAGTCGGATAATCTAAAAATGATTTATTGGCAGCATTCATTATTTTCTCAAACTCTTCATCAGACAATTCAAGCTTACTCTTAACATAATCTACTATTCCATCTTCAACAGGATAAGGTGCACTAACTTCTTTTAATGCTTCATCCCTTGTCATTTTACCAGAACGTATTTTAGCGGAGCATTCTCTTTTCCTTTTATCTATATTAAACTTCTTTGGCAAGTAATATGATTGAAAAAACTTTGTAAATATTGATTCGTGGTGATGTCCACCAGGATCTTTCCATTTCAATTCTTTTGTATTTACTTCTCTTGCCATTTGTTTGCTATACTCTGTGTATTCAAGAGGTCGAACTAGCTTTATTCTTTTTACAAAAAACAAATATAATAGTTGAAACAATGATAATACAGGGAAACTCTTTGCCTTTTTTGAGCCATATTTTCTTTGAACACTTCTTAGATATCTTCCATCATGATATGTCCACCCTATAGGAGTTGTTCCTTCGGCTCTAGAAGCCTGCCCTTCAACTATATACTTCACCTTTTCTTTTGCTGCGACTTTTAGTAGTACTGAAATAATTGCATAATCAGTAGGAACCTCTGCATCCGGTGTTGATGACTTTAGAAAAGCAACTTGCATGTCCTTAAACTCCTCCCAATCTGCAACAAGTGTGTATAAATCAACACCTAGTATTTCAGTAGCATTTTTAATATTCTCAACAGCAATTTCTGAGTTCCAGCCATTATCAAAATGAACAGCTAAAGGTCTTAGCCCCATTTTTTTCATCAAATATAAAGTATAAGTACTATCTGTTCCACCACTTACTCCTACAACACAGTCATATTTCTTTCCTTTACCATGTTTCTTCATTTTAGAAACCAGTTCACTTAGCATGCGATCACCTTCCACTCCTGCTGGATACTCACGCATTATTTCATCATTGATTTTACAATAATTACATACACCTTCCTCATCAAAAGTTATCTCAGGTACAGTTGTGTCTAAAATGCATTTGCTGCATATTTGTTCTTTACCCATAATTCAATATTTAAAATATTAATCCTTTATAAAAGCTTTAAATACTCTTTTAGTGTGAAATTTATTAATAAATCTTGCTAAATCTTTATCTACATTTTTCTTTTCTCTCATTAACAAAGCTTTTGTGTAACCATAAAAATACATTAACCCAATAATAAAATAAGGCTTGTCTTTAATTCTAACAATTGAACGAATAATTGCCAGAAACAGGTTACCTCCATTCTTATAATTATACTCTCCTCGTCTGATTGAAAGA
>JALVEG010000505.1 GCA_027031145.1 Saprospiraceae bacterium
TTTATTGAGAAATAAACCTGTGAAGAAAGTAGCTATATGCGGAGGAGCGTGTAGTTTTTTGTTGCGTAAGGCAAAATATGTAGGTGCAGATGTTTTTGTGACCGCAGATTTTAAATATCATGAGTTTTTTGATGCCGAAAATGACATAATAATAGCAGATATAGGGCATTATGAGAGTGAAATATATACAATTGAGCTTATTTTTGATATTTTAAAAAATAATTTTAGTAACTTTGCAGCCCAATTGACAAAAATAATAACAAACCCTGTAAAATATTTATAAAATTATGGCTAAAAATCAAATTCAAACTGTTGAAGAAAAATTATTAAATTTATATAATCTTCAATATACTTCATCTCAATTAGATGAGATAAACAAGCTTCAGGGCGAATTGCCTCTTGAAGTAAAAGATATGGAAGATGAGATTTCAGGTCTTGAAAAACGCAAGGAAAGATTTCAGGAACAAATAGAAAAATATCAAAGTGACATTAATAAGCATAAGGAAAATATAATCAATGCTAATGCTGCTATTGAAAAATATAAAGTTCAGCTTGATAATGTAAAGAACAACAGAGAATACGAAGCTCTTCAGAAAGAAATTGAATACCAGTCTCTCGAGGCTAAACTTTCCGAGAAGAAAATAAATGAGATTGCGGAAAGATTGGAAAAAACAAAAGAGCAATCGCTTTTATTGGATGAAAAAATAGAAAGCAGAAAAACCGATCTGGAAAAGAAAAAATCCGAATTGGAAGAAATAATACAGAAGACAGAAAAGAAAGTCGGTACTCTGGAGAGAAAGATTGTAAGACTTGAAAGAACTGTTGACAAAAGACTTTTAGCTGCATTTAAAGCATTGAGAAAAAGATATCGGGACGGATTGGCTGTTGTTACTGTAACCAGAAATGCCTGTGGTGGTTGTTTTAATATGGTTCCGCCTCAAATGAAAATTGAAATTTCACAAAAGAAAGAAATTATCGCCTGTGAAAATTGCGGAAGAGTTTTGATCTCTGATGATTTGGCAACAATGATAGATAAAAAAGACAGAACAGTTGTTGCTGATGAGGCTCCTGCAAAAAGAACCAGAAGGAAAAAGGCAGTTAAATAAAATAAAAAAAGAAATACACCTAATGATAAATTATAAAATAAAAAGATTCCTGATACCATTGGGAATCTTTTTATTTTTCCTGTCACCGGTATTTTCTCAAAATTATTATAGTCTTAATTCCGATTTAAAAAGGGCATATGACAATATAATAATGCTAAAACTGGAAACAGGACAAAAAATTCTGGATTCATTAAAGATTTTTCAGCCGGAAAATATGGCCGTATATCATATCGAAAACTATGTTGATTTCTTTAGGATTTTTATCAATGAAGACTACAACGAATTTTCGATACTTGAAAAAAATAAAAGCAAAAGGCTGGAAAAATTAAAAACAATAAATAAAAATTCACCTTATTATAAATTTAGTATAGCGGAAGTTAATTTGCAATGGGCATTAAGCAGACTGAAATTTGAGGAATATTTTACTTCTCTCAGGGAAATCAATGCGGCTTTTGATCTGTTGCAGGATAACAAAGAGTTATTTCCGGAATTTATTGCAAATAACAAAAGTTTAAGTATTATTCATGCTATAATAGGAACTTTACCGGATACATACAAAAGTTTGTTGAAATTTTTTAGCGGCTTGGACGGAACTGTAAATCAAGGTTCTAAGGAAATATTTGAAGTTTTGGAATACAGCCGGAAACACGATTTCTTTTTCAGGGATGAGGCATATACGATAGCATCTTTTATTTCATTGTATCTGGAGAATAATAGCCAAAAAGCATGGAAAACAATCAAGAGTGCTGATCTTAATATTGAAAATAGTCCTCTCGCATGTTTTGTTGTGGCAAATATTGCTCAGAAGACAGGACGTAATGATCTTGCCATAGAAATTTTGGAAAAAGCCCCTGCCGGAAAAAATAGGATGCCTTTTTTCTATTTGGATTATATGTCGGGTTGTAGCAAATTGTACAAAATGGATTCGGATGCTTTACTGCACTTGAATTCTTTTGTCGGAAACTTTCATGGTAAAAATTATATAAAAGATGCATATTTAAAAATTGCATGGTTTGAATTGATTGTGAATAATAATGAAGCCGGATATTGGGAAAATATTGAGAAATGTTTATCTCAGGGGGAAAAAATAGTCGATGAGGATAAATCTGCATATAAAGAAGCGATGAAAGCAGACATACCAAACCGTATTTTACTTAAAGCAAGATTGTATTTTGACGGAGCGTATTATTTTAAAGCATATGTGTATTTGATACACCACGAAAGCGAATTTACGGAATCAGACAAAGATTTTTTGGAATTCAATTACAGGATGGGAAGGATTTTACAGGCTTTGAATAGTATGGATGCCATTAATTATTTTCAAACAACAATTGATATCGGAAGAGATAACAGCATGTATTTTGCCTGTAATGCGGCATTGCAATCCGGAATTATTTATGAAAAAATGAAAGAATATAATAAAGCTGAGAAATATTATAAAATGTGTTTGAGATTAAAACCGGATGAGTACAAAAACAGTTTGCATCAAAAAGCAAAAGCGGGATTGATGAGAATAAAACAATAATTTTGTTTTATTTTGTATTAATATTATGTAAATTGCATCGGAAAACTAATAAAGATGAAAATAGACCTGAAAAAACTTTTTGGATTTGATGAAAAATATGATGAGAAGAGTATTAATGCATTGTTAAATGCGATTAATAAAAATCATTTGGATGATTTCGATTATTTGAAGTTTAAAGCTTCTGTTCAAAATCTTCATGAAATGAATATGGATGAAGAGACAGGTATCAAATCCACATTTGCGACAGCTCAAACTATCGGGCTTACCAAAGAATTTCTACTGAAAACAATTAATCATTATAAAAATGTATTGCAAAAAGAAAAGGAGAACTTTTCTATTGCTTTGAAGAATAAACTGGATAAAAGTATTACAGGGAAACAGGAAGAAGCTGATAATCTTAAAAAGGAGGTTGCTGATCTGGAAAACAAGATAAAAGAATATCAAAAAGCTATTGAACAAGGCAAAAAACGTCTTGCAAATATTGATAATGATATAGAAAAAGTTAAAACAAAGATAGAAGAAACTAAAAATAATTTTGTTTCTGCTATCAACCATTTGGAAGAGGTGATAAATGAAGACGAATCTAAAATAAAAACAATTTTATAAATCAAATAATTTAAGCATTATGGAAAATAATTTACCTGCACATAAAAAGAAATCATTTTGGCAAAGACCTGAAGGAATATTGGGAGCTATTGTATTATTTTCGTTGATAATCGGAGCCGGTTATCTATTGATGGCTAATATAGCTGCTATCACTGCCTTTATGGGCAATATTTTGGGGCTGACGGTTACTATATTGGCAATTGGTGTATTGCTTTATATGGTTGTAGATCCTAAAATGAGAAATTTGATCTCATATATGTATCAATCCCTGATGAGGAAAGTTACAAGTATATTTGTTACGATAGATCCTATAGGTATATTGAAAAATTATATAGATGACATGGAGAAAAATCTGGGGAATCTTGATAATCAGATATCGAATTTGATGGGTCAGATAAATAAGATAAAAACGCTTTGGAAAAAGAATGAAGGAGAGATAAAAGACAATCTTGCCAGAGCAAAAAAAGCTAAAGAACTTGGAGATGAAAAGCACATGCTTTTATCGTCAAGAAAAGCTGCCAGATTGAAAGATGTCAATTCAAAATACGAAGTTTTGCTTAAAAAAATGGATATTTTGAAAAGACTCCTTAAAAAAATGTATGACAATTCAGAGATACTGCTTGAAGATACCAAAGACCAGGTCAAGGTGAAAGAAGAAGAGAGAAAAGCAATTCGCACTTCTCATAGTGCTATGAAATCCGCAATGAATGTTTTAAGAGGAAACAAAGACAAACGAATGATGTTTGATGAAGCTGTGGAATATATAGCGGATGATATCGCGACCAAAGTTGGTGAGATGGAAAGAATGATGGAATTGTCTTCGAGTTTTATGGAATCCATAGATCTGGAGAATGCACAGTTTGAAGATAAAGGCTTGCAAATGCTTGAGGAATTTGAAAAACAAAGCACTTTATTGATGTTGGAAGCACCCAAAACCAAATCTAATGAGTTTAGTCTGGATGATCTGAGTATTCCCGATAAAACTACAAAGAACAAAAAAAGCACCGGTTCATCGAGTTATGATAATTTGTTTGAGTAAGGGAATATAATTCGTGTTACGCTCTTAAGCTTCGGCGAAAAAAAATGATTAATCATAATGTCGTCCCGCTGGGACTTATACATTCTATGTTAATAATTACCTACCATCCTGCTGCAGCAGGATCGCCCATACTGGGCTTTTTATGTAGGTAATTTAAAATCCAGTTAGGGATGCTAGAAAAAAAACAGTACAAAAACCATTAAAAGTCCAATTGGGACGACATTAAGATAAAATAAAAAGTATAAGAATCATTAAAAGCCTCAGCGAGGCGATCCCGCTGTACAGCTGGATGGTAGGATAAAAAGCATAAGAAACATTGAAAGCCCCAGCGGGGCGACATTATGGTAGAAAAATTTATCAAAAGAATCATTAGAAGCCCCAGCGGGGCGACATTATGGTAGTAGATAAAAAGCATAAGAAACATTGAAAGCCCCAGCGGGGCGACATTATGGTAGAACAAATTTATCAAAAGAATCATTAGAAGCCCCAGAGGGGCGACATTATGGTAGTAGATAAAAAGCATAAGAAACATTGAAAGCCCCAGCGGGGCGACATTATGGTAGAACAAATTTATCAAAAGAATCATTAGAAGCCCCAGAGGGGCGACATTATGCAGACACTAAATAACTTTTGGAAAAAATAAAAAATCAAATAATCATGAAAAAAATTGCAGGTTTTATATTTATAATAGCTTTGGTTTTGATATTCGATTCTTGCAAAGATTCCGTTAAAACCATATCGGAGTCTGAATTAATAGAGTTGATTAAGAATGATAAAGTAGCAAATGTTAATGCTGAAAACGGTAAAGAAGCATTTGTGTTTTTGGAAAAGGGTTCAAAAAAACCGGATTTTAAAGTTGATATTGAATCCGGTTCTAATTTTATTCCAAAAATGTTTCAACTTCAAACGGAGCATCATTTTTCTTTTAAACCAACTTCGTTTGTGGAATTAAGGCCACATTCGACACTTTTATCATTTATATCATTATATCTCTTTGGGCTTTTATTTTATATATTAGGTGGAATTGTCTGTCTTATTATAATCTTAAAAAACAAATTTAAAGATCCTATCGATAAACTAGCCTGGGTGGTCACCGTTATTTTTGTTCCGGTTATAGGCATTATCTTATTTGCTTTAATCGGATGGAAACAAATAAAGCGTGCCGAATAGGCAGAAAGAAAGGCGGGAAATATGAATATCCAATATATTATAAAAACATCTAATATGTTAATATTCAGCAATTTAATAAATTTTATTTTAATTTTTTATTGCATAATTATTATATTGGCTTATCTTTGCCGTTGCAAATAAAAATTAAAGATATCCTGTCTTTAATTTTTTATTTTTTTAACTTTATAAACCAATTTGAAATGAAAAGGATATTTACGTTGTTAGTGTTTTTTGGGATTTTATTATTTAGTCAAAGTGTTGAAGCATCTTTTGTGGACCAATTAGAGGACGCTGATGGATGGGATAATCATAATTCAGGTAATTGGACTGAAAATGCAAATGTTGGAACATATCAAGCTCACGGCATATATGCGAATAGTGGATCTACGTATTCAGGAAGCAGGAAAATTGGATTTAACGATGTTGGTGATTGGTTAGAATTACCCCCTGTTGATTATCCACAAACTCTTAAATATTATGCCCGTCTTTCAAGCAGTGGTACTGCCAGTTCTAATAAATTAATGATTCAAGTTTATAATTCATCCAGTAGTAGTTGGGATGATGTTGTTGAGCATTCTTGTGGTTCAACTTCATATTCTCAATATTCAGCTGATATCAGTGCATATGTAACACAAACAAACGTTAGATTTAGGTTTTATAGAACTGCAGATAATAAGTCTCATTATATTGATGATATAGAAATTGTTACTTCTTCCTCCAACGATACAGATTCGGATGTAGATGGACCCGCACTTGGATCTCAACCTGACCCTGTTTTAATTTCTTCATTAACAGATACTGAACCGGAAGCTGTTAGAGTTTTTGATTTTGATGTTTGGGATTATGGCTCTCCAGGAGATGGATTATCTACAAAGATAACTCAGGTTAAAATAAAAGCAGGTTCAAATAATGATGTTGATTGGTCCACAAATATTGCTGGGGTAAAATTATCAACTGACGGCGGTACATCTTTTGTTACTATCGGTACACCGATTATTTCTGCATCAGACATAACGATACCTATTACATCAGGAAATTTAGATGTTCCAAATGGAAATGCTGTTACGGTTTCTTTGTTAATTTATTTAAAAACATCCGGGTTAACTGATAATGGGACTTTGGAATTTATGGTAGATGATCCTGATCATGGATTTACAGCTGATGCAAGCGGGTCACAATTTGCGACTACTTTTCCGGGTGCGACTTCTAATGAGATATTGATCGATGTTGATGCAACCGAACTAAGATTTGTTCAACAACCCAGTGATACAGAAGTAAATCAGACAATGTCACCTGCCGTAACAGTAGAAGCAACGGATGAAAATGGCAATAGAGATTTGGATTTTGCTTCTGATATAGCGATTACATCTACAGGTACATTGTCAGGTTCTCCTGTTACATCTACTGCCTCTTCGGGATTGGCAACTTTTAGTTCACTAGTACATACTGCTACGGGTACAGGTCTTACACTTAATGCAGAAAGAGATGGTAGTGGTGATTGGGATGTTACGAGTAATACTTTTGATATTACTGCTGCCTGCACCAATGCGACGGCAAATATCAATGAATTTCATTATGATAATGTTGGGGATGATACAAATGAATTTGTAGAAATTTATATAGAAGATCCACAACCTTCTACTTTAAGTGATTATACGGTTGAGTTGTATAATGGTAATGGAGGTGGTTCTTATGATAATGAAACACTTGATAATTTTACAGCAACTGCCGGAACAGGAGGTACATATTATGTATGGGATCTTCCACAAAACGGAATTCAAAATGGTCCTGACGGCATTGCTCTTGGTGGACCTTGTGGGCTTATGGAGTTTTTAAGTTATGAGGATACTTTTCAGGCAACTGATGGTATTGCGGACGGACAAACAAGTACGGATGTTGGAGTTGAAGAAACTAGTTCAACACCTGAAAATTCTTCAATACAACTTGTTGGAGGAAGTTGGGTAGTAACAGATGGAGCTAATACAAAAGGTGCAGAAAATTCTTCTACACAACCTTTAGAATTACTTGATTTGTCTGTTACAAAAATAAATAATTCCACACTTATTTCCTGGATAACATCCTCAGAACTCAACAATGATTACTTCTCTCTTGAATGGAGCCGGGATGGAAGGAATTTTAAGGAAATAGCTCAGATCAAATCCAAGGGCAATCACAGGGAAAATCAGGAATATGGTTTTACACATAGAAATCCGGCTTTGGGAACAAATTATTACAGACTTACACAGTATGATCTTGACGGCAGAAGCGAAACATTCAATATAGTGTCGGTTACTTTTGATTTTGATAAGCAGGATATGATCATCGCTCCAAATAAAGTAAATAATAATCTTATTATCGAATTTTCAAAACCTGTGGAAAACGGTTCTCTCCTTATCTATGATATGGAAGGACAAATGATAGAAAACAGTATTTTGGCTAAAGGCATAGATATGATCAATCTGGATGTTTCGGGATTACCTTCGGGTCAGTATATAGTAAAATATCTGGATGTTAAAGGCACAGCTACAAAGAAATTTGTAAAGATGTAAGATTTAGCAGGAAAAATACAAGTAAATATTAAAAAAAGGTGCAATTATTCAATTGTGCCTTTTTTGAGG
>JALVEG010000506.1 GCA_027031145.1 Saprospiraceae bacterium
GATTTATTTCGTTATTACACCCTGTAATGTGCAAATTAACTGCTACATATATATTAAAATCCCTGACAAAAATAATATTTTAAGATTTATTGTAATAACAAATAATAATATTGCCTAAATGTTAAAGCTGTATAAAATATCTAAAAATATTATAAAAAATCAATTTGTTTTTGTATTTTTACGTTATAAATATATGAAAATGATGGTTACAGGTTACAGGTTACAGGTTACAGGTTACAGGTTGTATTCCTATTCCATTATTTAAAGAATCTAAAGAAGAATTGGGTGGACCGGGTTTATGTCAAATCCGATCCCCCTTTTTGGTAACAGGATTTTAAAAATGATAGAATGTAATTTATTTATTAATTTTTAAAATCTTGGAATTATGGTAACTACTCAGGTAGGATGCTTTTGAAATAAAAAAAAATGATTTTTTTGCCAGATGAAGCTTATTTTTTGAAGGCATAGTGGAGCTACGTCAAAAAAAATAGCTGAAATATGGCGAAAAAAGAGATTTTTGCAATCAAAATGATTCTACCTGAGTAGTTACGAATTATGAAACAAAATATTTTTATAGCAATAATATCCTTTATGGTTTTGTCATTTGTTTTGGTACAGTGTACAAAAGATAATACGAATGAAAACTATAATAATTCAAAAGAAAGCCTGACTTTAAGATCGGATATTTCGATTGGAGGAGAGGTGCAATCTCCTGGCTGTGGACTGGATGATTATGTTGTTAATACTGCATGTGGGAATACAGAAAATGTTGAAAAAATATTAGTCTCTCCAAATGGGTGCAATGTAAAGGTCTCAATGGACGTAAAGATATGTTGGAATATATATGCTACCGGTGAAAAATATGTAGTTTTTAGTAATTTAAAGTGGAGTTTGGCTCCGCCTTATTCATTCGATTGCGAAAGTTGGTGGTTAAGTTTAATCATGGCTCAACCCGGTCAACAAAATCAATTGTTGGATGAATTTGAAACTTATATAGAACAGGCATTCGAAGATGCTTATATGACTGATTATGTTACACAACTACAATTAGACTGCTCGTTGGAAACTGCATCAGCCTTCTTTTTTAAGTCACCTTGTACTCAAAGATGTAGTACTGGTCCAAGTAGTATAGATGAACCTTTTTACACTTATACTACTCCTTGTGCTGACGATGGCTGTTGTGTTCAAGTTACTTCATATTGTGTATTGGACGATGGTACAGTTTGGAAATCTGGTCCGACCGTAGAACCAATAAGTCCTTGTACAAATTTTCATCCTGTTACATGTAATAAAGGATATTATCCTATTGGTGATTGCATTGATGATGGATGTAACTAATTTAGTTTAGTAGTATTATTAACATATAATTGATAAGCCGAAAAGGATGTCAATGTTAAAACAGGATGTTTTTTCCGGCTATTGAAAAAAAATTTAAACTTATGAAGAAGAAAATATTTTTTACTTTGATAATAATTGTTTGTGCAGTTGTATTGTATGGTCAAAAACTGCCTTATAAGGAGGTTGAATTTAAAAACCTTAATCCTGTTTGGTTGCATTCGCCTATTGATAGCAGTCTTATAGGAGACGGTGATTATACAGGCAGGAATCATTTTTATAATGTTACTGACATTCCTTACCCATATATTATTTCAGGTAACTATTTATATATAGCCTATCATACACAATATAGTTCCGGTGAAGTAGAGGGAGCCTTGTTGGAAAAAATAAACCTTGAGGATGGAAAAGTGATGTGGCAGCAAAAATGGGATCTTAGAAATAACGACAGGCAGGAGTGGGTTGAATCCATTTATATTGGAGACCAAGGGTATCTGAATGTAGTCACAGATAAAAGAATCAGAGCGCCCTTTAATGATATCTATGATTTATTTACTTTTAGAGGTGATACTTGTCTAATAAATATCCGGAAATTTAATATAGAAGATGGTTCTCTTGTAGAAAATACAGGAGGTTCTATTGATGATCAGGAATCATTAAGAATAAAAAACATTCCGGCAAAAACTGTATTATTTCCGGAAGATAACAATTATCAATATTATGATATGAGCAATTCTTATGAATATCTTTCATTATACAATATTGATGAATACGGACATGTGATCTCCGATGTCTTAATTGATACTATTAAATTTGAAGGTGATGTTGATATACATGATGATGAAGTGTATTTTTATAGAAGAATATATAAAGTCAATAGGGATACTTTAATATCTTTGAATATTTTGAGTAATAAGAAAAAATTCGGAACAGATACACAAATAAATGTTATCGATACACAAACAATTGTTACAATATTGAATAAGAAGATGAAAGTAACTAAAGAATTCAGGATTGATACATTGCTACCCTATCGATATAAGAAGTTGTATTTGAATTATGCAGATGACAATTATTTAATGATTTACGGTCAAAAGTTAAATAAAAGTTATCGAGATACATTTTTTTATGTTTTGTTCAATTATGAAGGAGAGAAGGTAAGGCAATTTACAGGAGTATATAAAAACAAAAATCATTTCTTTTATAGCATTCAGTATTTGGAAGATGAAAAAGAATTTTTGTTATCGACTTATAGTAGTCATTATTATGGATTGGATTTTGTATTGACGACACTTTATGATAGTGTCACTCAAATCAAAGAATTTTATTATGAGGATAAAAGATATGGATTTTTCCCATTTTTTATCAAACAATTAGAAAATAAAGATATATTTTTATTTGGTAATACAAGTTATTTTGATGAGGATTTATCACGTTTTATTGGTAAATGGCCGACTATGATGCGGATAAAAGCGGAAGATTTAGGATTGAAGGGAACTGCTACAAGGAATATTTTGACAAATACCAATAATATTTCCATCTCACCCAATCCTGCCCAATCTACTATCTCATTGGATTTTGAAGAAAAACTTTCCGGCGATATAGTGATTGTAGATGCCTTGGGCCGGGAAGTGTTAAGAACAAAGATAAGGATTGTATCAAAACAAGTTGTTGATGTATCAGGATTAATACCCGGAATATATTTTGTAAAGGTGCTAGACAGGAAAAATCATTATGTGTATAAAGCGGGTAGGTTTGTGAAGGAGTGATAGAGGGCGAATGGGCGAGAAGCGATAGTGCGATAAAGCGACGAAGAGACAGAGAAATATGGTGATTGTTCTTTATTCTTTTGTTCCTTGTTCATTGTTTGAAATTTGAAAGTTTTGAAGTTTGGAAAAAATCCGCTAAAAGGCGGATGTTACGATTGTAGCCCTGTATGAGCGATAGCGAATGCAGGGTCATCTCGATATACTCCGGCTAATGCCAGGAGCACTCGATGACCGAAACCACATAGATATTTTGTCGGTATTTTTGTAGCAATAGCAAACAAAAATAGTGACAAAATAAAAGGAAAGTAGAAAGAAAAACGGCTTAGAAGTTTTGAGGTTTTGTCATATTGATTAACGATTGAAGATTTTATGAAAAGCGAAGTCGGAGCCATTCACTTTTCAGTTTTATCCGAAGACCTGCAACCAGCAACATGCAACATGCAACATGCAATCTGTGCAACCTGCAACAAAAATACTACTAAATCACTTCCCCGACCAAATAAATACTTCCCAATATCAGTACAAGATCATCTTCTTTTGCATTGTTTTTAACGGACTTTTGTGCTTCAAAGATATTTTTATAAGATGTTCCTCTGAGATTATATTCAGATGCTCTGTTTTTAAGATCGATCTCATTCATCGCTCTTGGAATATGTGCTTTTGTGAAATAATACTCTGCCTCTTTTGGCAATAATCTGAATATTTCATCCCAGTTTTTATCATTTACAATTCCGAAAATAATGTGCAATTTGTTATACTTTAATGAATTGATATATTCCAATGTATTTTTTATCGCACCGATATTGTGAGCTCCGTCAGCTATGGTCAATGGTTTGCGTGAAAGGATATGCCATCTGCCGATATATTTTGTGTTTCGTTTTATATGTCTCAGACCTTTTAGAATATTATCTTTTGTGATATTCCAATCTTTATATTTTTCCGAAAATACATACAATGCAGCCAATGTATATTTAATATTTGCGGGAGCAAAAGGTCCTGTAAGGTCGGTTTTTAGAGTACTTATATCCAAAATTTCCGGTTTGACCTTTAATTTTGTACAATATGGATTTTGTTTGATCTTTGTTATCTGCAATATATCATCAGCAAAATACACAGGTGAATGTTTTTTATCGGAAATATCTTTAAAAGTTTTCTCGCACTTAGCTTGTTTTTCTCCGATCACTACAGGTATATTATCTTTTATAATTCCTGCTTTCTCGGTTGCTATTTCAGCCAATGTATTTCCCAGAGTTTGGGTATGATCAATGGATATATTGGTGATAACCGAAAGCAGGGGAGTGATGATATTGGTAGAATCCAGCCTGCCTCCAAGCCCTGTTTCTATTATGGCAATATCAACTTTCATATCTGCAAAATACTTGAATGCCAATGCTACGGATAACTCAAAATAACTGGGTTTGATTTTTTCAATAAGCTCCTGAAGCTTTATTATAAAAGACTTTAGATAAGACCTCGTGATAAATTTGCCATTTATCCTGATCCGTTCCCTGAAATCTTTATAATGCGGGGAAGTATAAAGTCCGGTTTTGTATCCTGCCTGTTGAAATATCGAAGCCAGTGCATGAGATGTTGTGCCTTTTCCATTTGTGCCGGCAATGTGGATCGATTTGAATTTCAAATGAGGATTGCCTATCGCTTCGATGAGTTTAATTATATTGGAAAGATCATATTTCAGGGCTTTAGGACCTATCCGTTGAAAAATAGGAAGTTTGGAAAAAATATAATCCAAAGAATCTTTATATGTTCTTATTTTTTTCATAAGTGATTATTTCAACAGAATCATTTGTAATAAACCGTTTGATTATCCGGTTAAAATCCTTATCATATTTTCCTGGTGAAATATAATTTTTCACGTCATCGATATTATTTAAAACAGTTTCGGATTTGTCTATAAAAGCATATCCGGTATAATTGCTTTTTTCAACAAGTATGATCGCAGATTCATCTTCATGCCGTCCGGAATCAACGATTAAAAAATTATCAACATGAAAATCCTTCATTTCTTCTATTGCCATCGTCATCTTTTTATTGTAATCATCACTTGATTCCAAACCTATACATGCACCTTCACAGTTTTTGAATCCGTATTCAAAACAAGCTCCTTCATGATGTTCGATTCCGGCTACTTTTTTGCATAACTGATGTTTATACACAATATTTTCGATAAAAGCTTTAGCATTTTTTCTAGAAGTGAATTCTGTCAATACAGGACTTCCATTATGCAAAGTTTTGGAGATATTAAAGGTTAAATAACCCTGTGAATCCTTAGAATATGATATTTTATAAGGAAAAACATCTTTTCTCAATGCTTTATTGACAGGAGGTTTGTGTTTTTTTATTTCTTCCGCTTCTTTTAGCAATGCTATTAGTTCACTTCCTGTGACCTCATAATCTATTTTCCTTACTGTGCTATAAAATTTATCTGTTTTAGGAGTTATTTTTTGAAAATGTTGTTTAACTCTTTTCTTTATATTCAATGCTTTTCCTATATAAATAATATTGTCGAAAATATCGAGAAAATAATAAATTCCGGTTTTTTCCGGTAAATTTTCAATATCCTGAAAAGATAACCCACTTGGAAGTTTTGCTTCTTTGAGATAAATACCAAAGATATTGGATAAAATATCTTCCGAATCGGATCGTGTCAGGCCTTTTTGAAACAATTCAAGTGTAGCCATCACATCTGCCATTGCCCTGTGTCTGGCATCTGTTTGTATTCCAAAATGCTGTATCAAATTGCCAAGGGCATATGATTTTAATCCGGGGAAGAATCTACGAAACAATTTTACCGTATCAAGTTGTTTTCTTGAATAAGTATATCCCAGTTCCTGAAATTCATGCCTGATAAATCCAAAATCAAATCTTGAATTGTGGGCAACAAAAATGCAATCTTCTGTAATATCAACGATCTTTTTTGCTATTTCATAAAATTTGGGGGCATCTTTCACCATTTCATTTGTGATACCGGTTATACTTGTGATAAAAGGAGGAATGCTTCTCTGGGGATTGATCAGTGATTCGAAAGAATCGATTATTTTTTCGCCGTCAAAAATCACTATTGCTATTTCGATTATCTTTTCCCTTTTGGCGGAACCTCCGGTAGTCTCAATATCAATGACAGCAAAATTTTTCTTCATTAATTGGTATGATTGAAAGAAAAAAAGGGAGTAAGAACAGACTCCTTATTTTTATATAAATCTATTATTTTTTCTTCTTTTTCTTAGGTGAAATGATCACTGTCATTTTCTTGCCTTCCAGTTTTGGCAGGTTCTCAACAACTCCCAGATCACCAAGTTCCTTAATGAATTTCAACAAAAGCAATTCTCCTCTGTCTTTGAAAATAATAGTTCGCCCTTTAAAAAATACATAAGCTTTAACTTTATTGCCATCTTCAAGGAATTTTTTTGCATGATTCAGTTTAAAATTAAAATCATGGTCATCTGTGTTAGGTCCAAATCTGATTTCTTTGACAACAGTTTTTGCAGTATTGTCTTTAAGTTCTTTTTGCTTTTTCTTTTGTTGATAAATAAATTTGGAATAATCGATGATTTTACAAACAGGAGGAATCGCTTTAGGACTTATTTCCACCAGGTCTTTTTCCAACTCATTTGCCCAGTGTAATGCTAATTTAGTGTTGTAAATATCAGGAGTAACTTTATATCCGGCAACTTCACTGACTTCATCTAAATTGTCGCCAACGAGTCTTATTTCAGGAACTCTGATTCTTTCGTTAATTCTGAATTTTTTTCTAAGGTCTTCTTTTCTTTGATTGTTGAATTTTCTTCTTTTAATGCTCAAATTTTCTGTTTTTTGTTGAAAAAATATTTTATTTTATGCAAATATATAAAACTTTTTATTTGATAATTCTATATTTTGTTTAAACTATTTTTTATAAAATATATATTACCAATATTCTTTATTTATAATCTTTTAATTATCATGTATGAATACATTATTTCTTTTTGCTCTTTAATTTGTTTGTGTTCAAAACCGAAACTTTTATATTTTTATTTTCATCCAGTGAGATTTCTAAAACCGAATCTTTTTCAGGATTCTCATTCAAAATAAATTCAGCCAATGGATCTTCCACGTATTTTTGTATTGCTCTGTGCAACGGTCTGGCTCCGAATTTTGGATCATATCCTTTATTAGCTATAAATTCTTTAGCTTCATCAGTAAATTCTACCTTGAAATTCAATTCTTCCAATCTATCATAGAAATCTTTCAATGCAATATTTATTATTTGATGAATATGTTCTCTACTTAAACTATTGAAGATTACAATATCATCAATCCTGTTTAAAAATTCAGGAGAAAAAGTCTTCTTCAATGCGTTTTGTATGATCTGTTTGGATGTCTTATTGGTTTCTTTATCTCTGGCTTTTGTTGAAAATCCCATCCCTGTACCGAAATCTTGTAATTGTCTTGCTCCGATATTGGATGTCATAATTATCATAGTATTTTTGAAATCCACTTTTCTTCCCAAGCCATCCGTCAATTCACCTTCATCCAGAACCTGCAATAAAATATTGAAAATATCAGGATGAGCTTTTTCTATTTCATCCAGTAAGATCACACTATAAGGTTTTCTTCTTACCTTCTCAGTCAATTGTCCTCCTTCTTCATATCCCACATATCCGGGAGGCGCTCCAATCAGTCTGCTAACGGAGAATTTTTCCATATATTCACTCATATCAATTCTGATCAGACTGTCTTTGGTATCAAAAATATACTCTGACAGTGCTTTTGCCATCTCAGTTTTACCAACTCCTGTAGGACCTAGGAAGATAAAAGTGCCTATCGGTTTATTTGGGTCTTTCAATCCCAATCTGTTCCTTCGGATAGCCTTAGTTATCTTATCTATTGCCTCATCCTGTCCGATGATAACCTTTCTAAGATCATCTGCCATCGAT
>JALVEG010000507.1 GCA_027031145.1 Saprospiraceae bacterium
AAAGCTATTAAGACAATAAAAAGAATGGGAACAAAAGGTAAGAACATTGTTAAGATTGATAAAAACGATCTTAATACAACCGGAGTACTGTTTTATTCACTTGAATCAGGTAAAAATAAAGCATTTAAGAAAATGGTTATTCTTAAATAATTTATAATCACCTGGTCCGTAGAATGTAGAAATAAAAATCACCTTGCAAAATTTTGCAAGGTGATTTTTGTTTAGATTTAGTGTTGGGAAATAAACAACTTCATTTCTTCATATTTGGAGATCATTGATCTCAACAACTTCAATTGAACCTTTGTTCTGATCAGATTTTGTTCAGGATATTGAATTTTATAATAAATATCTCCTGAAAGAAAATCAGTGTAAAATCGTAAGGCTTGTTCAAAAGTGATCAATATAGAGAAAATTGCAAGATTGGATTTCTCATTATTGCTCAGGAATTTTTCTGAAATTGATAAATAAGAGCGTGTAAATGATTTAAAAATATCCATATCAAAACTTACTTTATCCATATCCTTTTCATCTTCAACGGCAGTATTACATAAAGACCGGATAGAATCACCGAAATCGATAGGTCTATAACTTGGCATAGCTGTGTCAAGATCTATTAAGCACAACGCTTCATTATTATCATCAAACAAAAAATTATCAATTTTGGGATCATTATGAACAACTTTAAGTGGGATATTGCCTTTTTTCATTATTTGATCAAATCTATCAATCAGATATTGATGATTCAGAATCTCTTCATAAATATAAATAGTATCCTGAAATCTCTTATTATTTAACTCAACAACATTTTTAAGTATTCTCCACCTTACAATTATATTGTGAAAATCAGTAATCGTTTCAACTAAATTATCAATATTAAAATCATCAGTTAAAGCATGAAAATATGCCAATATCTTACCGGTTTCTTTTGCAATTTGACTTTTATTGCTCAAATCAGGTGGATAATTATCGATAAAATCACAAATTCTCCATTTTGAATGATCAGCGACCTCAATGTAATTCAAACCTCTTTTAGAATATAAATATTTAATATTTCGATATTTATAAATATCAGTATCTACATCCAATTTACTCTGAATATGGGTAGTTATCAGATCAATATTATTCATCGTCAAATTAACCTCAATAAATACTTCTGCATTTATTCTTTGTAGGATATATTTCCTTTCATTGTTGAGATCAATCAATTGAAAAGTATCATTGATATATCCTGAATCTATCCTTTTAATTTCTACTCTGTCGCTTAAAACAGGATATTGCTCAATAATTTGATCTAATAATTTTTTATCCATTTAACAAAAATATAAAAAAACAGATATTTATTTAGTTAACCTTTGAAATCATTTTGATAAAAAAATACTATCCATTTCTTCCGCAATTTATATACATGATTAACAAAACCGATAAGTTCCTCCATTTATATTAATTATAAATTTAACTTTCATTATGACTAAATAGATATTAAGAGCTTAAAAATAAGTAAATTTGGTTTTTATATATTTTAAATCGATCAATATGAAAAGCTTAAAAGGTACACAAACAGAGAAAAATTTACTGAAAGCGTTTGCGGGAGAATCCCAGGCAAGAATGAGATATGATTATTTCTCAAAGCAAGCAAAAAAAGAGGGACTGGAACAAATATCAGCTATTTTTGCTGAAACTGCATTAAATGAAAAAGAACATGCTAAACGATTTTTTAAATTCTTAGAGGGAAGACCGGTTGAGATCACCGCTACTTATCCTGCTGGAAAGATCGGAACTACATTGGAAAATCTTAAAGCTGCAGCTGAAGGAGAAAATGAAGAATGGACTGAATTGTATCCCGAATTTGCTAAAGTTGCGGAAGAAGAAGGTTTTAAACAAATCGCAGTAGCTTTTCGCCTGATAGCAACTGTTGAAAAAGCTCATGAAGCAAGATACAAAAAGCTATACAGCAATCTTGAAGAAGGAAAAGTATTTAAGCGGGAAGACAAAATCATTTGGAAATGCCTGAACTGTGGTTATCTGCACGAAGGAAAATCAGCTCCTAAAGTTTGTCCTGCATGTTTGCATCCACAGGCATATTTTGAAATTAAAGAGAATAATTATTAGATTTTTTTATATAACTCTTATGTTTCGGAACACACGAGTTACGTTTTTATGATATATATTCGTCATGAAAGTAATTTTTTTTGATCTGGACGATACTTTGTTTGATTATTCCGGTTCTGAAAGAGCCGGAGCGATAAAGTTTTTTAATCATTTCCGGGATGATCTCAATAAGGATCTTAATACTTTCCTGGATCTGTGGAAAACTTATACACAAAAACATATTCAAAGATGGGCTAATAAGGAGATCTCTTTTGAACAACAACGACTGGAAAGGATCAGAGAATTTTTCAGCAGGAACATGAGTGATAGAGATGCAGAAAACATCTTTAATGTCTATTCGTCATACTTTAAGAATAATTGGAAACGTTTTGATGATTATTCTGCGGTTTTAGACCTTAAACAGGATTATGAGTTGGGTATAATAACTGATGGTCCAACCGCTCATCAAACTGACAAATTGAAAAAAATAGGGATAATCAGGGATTTCAGTGTTATAGTAACTTCCGAAATAGCCGGATATTCAAAACCTGACAAGAGAATATTTAATCATGCTCTGAAATTACTGCAATGCAAACCTTCCGATGCATTATATATCGGTGATAATTATGAAAAAGACTATATGGGTTCAAAGAGTGCAGGGATGCATTCACTACATCTTAATAGAAATATGCTCACACCAGATAATGATCATTCAATAAATACTCTAAAACAGATAAAAGATAAGATAGACGAATTTAATTTTTAATAAAAATATGAATATATGAAAAAAACAATTCTAAGCTTCTCGATAATTTTTATATCTGTCTTCTCTTTACTTGCACAGGACAGAATAACAGATGCTACATTTGCGACAAGATCTGAAATATTGGCACAAAACGGTATGATAGCTACCAGTCATCCTCTTGCTACCCAGATAGGACTGGACATCCTTAAAAAAGGTGGAAATGCTATTGATGCAGCAATCGCTGCCAATGCTGCATTGGGATTGATGGAACCAACAGGTAGCGGAATCGGTGGGGATCTGTTTGCCATTGTCTGGGACGCCAAAACAAAAAAACTTTATGGTCTTAATGCAAGTGGAAGATCTCCAAAAGAATTAACATTGGAATATTTTGAAAAAAAGGGAATAAAAACCATACCTGCATATGGTCCTTTGCCGGTAAGCGTTCCCGGAGCTGTAGATGGTTGGTTTGAATTGAATAAAAAATTCGGATCAATGGAAATGAAGGAGATCCTGGCTCCTGCAATTTCCTATGCCGAAAAAGGATTTCCTCTTACTCAACTCATTTCCTGGTATATGCAAAGATCTATTAAATTTTTTATAAGATCTGGTTTTCCTAATATCGAAGACACTTATATCAGGCAAAATAACGGAAATTTGCCAAGAGAAGGAGAAATTTATAAAAATCCCTATCTTGCAAATACATATAAGATCATTGCAGAACAAGGAAGAGATGGATTTTATAAAGGAGAAATAGCTAAGACAATTGCCGGCTTCATACAATCTCAGGGTGGCTTTTTATCGGTAAAAGATATGGCTGACCATCATTCGGAATGGGTTGAACCGGTTTCAATAAATTACAGAGGTTATGATATCTGGGAACTACCACCTAATGGGCAGGGAATAGCTGCTTTACAAATGCTCCAAATATTGAAAGGCTTTGATTTTTCCAAGATAGACTTTGGCAGTACCGAACATCTTCATCTATTTACTGAAGCAAAGAAACTGGCTTTTGAAGACAGGGCAAAATATTATGCAGATATGAAATTTTCTAATGTTCCTGTTTCAACTTTGATATCGGAAACTTACGCAGCAGAAAGAAGAAAGTTAATAGGAGAAAGAGCATCTGTCTATGATGCAGGTGAGATCAGTGCCGGAGAAACAGTTTATCTGACTGTAGCTGATAAATGGGGAAATATGATCTCATTGATACAAAGCAATTACAGAGGTATGGGATCCGGAATGGTACCCCCGAAACTGGGATTTATGCTTCAGGACAGAGGTGAATTGTTTAGTTTAATAAGGGGGCAGGCGAATACTTTTCAACCCGGTAAAAGACCATTTCATACAATTATACCTGCATTTATCACCAAAGATGGTGAACCATATATTAGTTTTGGGGTAATGGGAGGAGATTTTCAACCTCAGGGACATACGCAAATCGCAATGAACCTTATAGATTTTGGCATGAATTTGCAGGAAGCAGGAGATGCTCCGCGTTGGGATCACACAGGATCATCAACTCCTACAGGAATAACACATGAAAGTAAAGGTGAGATCAGAGTAGAATCAGGGATTCCGTATAAGACAGTAAGAGGATTAATGGACAAAGGACATAAAGTTGGTTTTGCGAGGGGAATTTACGGAGGATACCAGGCAATTATGTGGGACAAAGAAAACAAAGTCTATCATGGAGCTTCAGAAAGCAGAAAAGACGGACAAGCAGCAGGATATTGATCTATTTGCCTGACATTTATCTTTTATTATAATTTAAATAAATATATGAGAAGACTTGACAAAGAAATTAATGACGTTAAGATAATTAATGAAATATTATCTAAATCCAATATCTGCAGAATTGCATTGCACGA
>JALVEG010000508.1 GCA_027031145.1 Saprospiraceae bacterium
AAATTAACAAATAAGAATTTCGGAGAAAAATTATATACTTTCAACAGAAAATTTGCTCCAATATCTTTTAATAAAATCGATACGCTAAATTCAACTGTTTTAGGGGAAATTTTATACAAGGATAGTTTGAAAATCCATAAAAAAGGAATGAATTTTGTTAAATATAAGTACGGTGAGGGAAATTTTTATTTCCATGCTTTTCCCGAAGCATTTACAAATTATTTTGTATTGGACTCGACAAACAGTGAATATACGGCCGGTTTAATGAGTTATTTGGATAATCCGGGAACGATATATTGGGACGCTTATTACAAGGCGGGTAGAAAAAGGATCAGTTCCCCACTACATTATATTTTTAACAATGAATCTTTGAAATGGGCATACTATTTTTTGATTCTGGGCACCTTGATATTTATTATTTTCAAAGGAAAAAGAAAACAAAAGATTATCCCTGTCAAAAAGCCTGAAAAAAATATGAGTTTGGAATTTGCCGGCACTTTAACGGATTTGTTTCTGGAAAATTCGGATCATAAAAAAATAGCTGTAATGATGATCAATTTTTTTAAAGAAAATATAAGGGCAAATTACTTATTGGATACACAGGTTGTCGATTCAAAATTTGTTTCTGATCTTGCAGCTAAAACCAATAAAACCGAAGAAGAAATATCTAAAACATTTAAAATATTTGAAGAAATACAGTCAAAATCCGTGGTTACTAAAGAAGAATTGACGGATTTGGAAAAAATTATAGAATCTTTTAAAAATGTATCTACCCGAGTAGATACTTAAAAACAATTAATAAAAATGGAAGAAAACAATCTTAATTTTGAAAGCAGACTGGCTCTGACCGAATTGCAGGAATCTATTGAAAAAATAAAAACAGAACTGCACAAAGTTATTATCGGACAAGATGATTTTATACATTTTTTGATACTTGCTTTGTTGTCGGACGGGCATGTATTGATCGAAGGAGTACCCGGAATAGCAAAGACACTAACTGCAAGACTACTTGCAAAATCAATTGATACGGGTTTTAGCAGGATACAATTTACTCCTGATCTTATGCCGAGTGATATTTTGGGCACTTCGGTTCTCAATCTGAAAACAAGTGATTTTGAATTTAAACCGGGACCGGTATTTTCAGACATTATTCTTATTGATGAAATAAACAGATCACCTGCAAAAACTCAGGCAGCCTTGTTTGAAGTAATGGAAGAAAGACAGGTCACGATAGACGGCAATACTTATCCAATGAAAGAACTATTTATGGTTTTGAGCACTCAAAACCCGATTGAACACGAAGGAACTTATGCATTGCCGGAAGCTCAATTGGATAGATTTCTTTTCAAAATCAAAGTCGATTACCCCAGTCCGGAAGAAGAATTGGAAATAATAAAATCACAGAATGAAAGAAAGAATCATAAAGTACTTCCTATGATTAATCCGGTCATAACTGAAAAACAGATAGCGGAATTCAAAAATATTATTCATGATGTGACAGTAGAAGATAGAATAATGAAATATATTTCCGATATTGTAGTAAATACCAGAAATCATCCTCATTTATATCTTGGAGCTTCTCCCAGGGCAAGTATTGCCATTTTGATAACAGCTAAAGCCAATGCAGCAGTGAACGGAAGAGATTTTGTAATACCCGAAGATATTAAAACGGTTCTTTATCCTGTACTAAGACACAGATTGATAGTTACTCCGGAAAGGGAAATGGAAGGAGTCACAACGGAAAAGATAATAGATATGATTGTTAAATCCATTGAAGTTCCTCGATAATAAATCAAAATGAAGAGTTTGTATATTCATAAAAATTTGATTTTAGCATTAAGTATTATTGTAATACTTTTCCTGTTGTCATATTGGTTTGAAGTTTTATTTCCGGTAGCCTGGATTTCAGTGATAATATTGGTTATTGCCACTTTTTATGATTTGTATATATTGTTTTCGGTTCAAAACGGAGTTGATGCAAAAAGGGAATTG
>JALVEG010000509.1 GCA_027031145.1 Saprospiraceae bacterium
AGCAATGCTAAAAATGTCATACCGGCAGAAAAATAATTAAGGTTAATAAAACCCAGATCTCCCATGCTGTTTCTCAATGGTTTTACCAGTGTTTTTCCACTGAATGCACCGATATTTACCATCATGTAAAAAATAGAAAATCCTTTAGCCCTGTTTGCTTCGGTTGTCTCTTTGGCTACAGTACCTGTAATAACGGATTTAATAAATGAACCACCGATTATTATCAAAGCTAATATTGGAATTATATAGAATTTCTGGGAACCGATCCTTAACCCGTGAAAAATAATATCATCACCATAATCCACTAAACCAGCTCCTTCCAATATGCCTGGGAAAATACCCATACCCAGATATCCTAATGTCAATAATGAGAATGCCAGAAGAAGAGCGTTTTTGAAACCTATTTTATCAGCATAAGCCCCACTGAAAGTTGGTAAAAAATATAATCCTGCTGAAAATAATCCTGCTATTGTAGCAGCTTCAACATCCGAAAATGCAAGAATTCTTGAAAGATACAATGTAAGAGCAATAAATACTCCGTAATACGCTCCTCTTTCGAGTAATTCTACAATGTTGGCTGTCCAAAAAGCTCTTGAAAATCCTGAAAATCTATTATTGCTCATAACCGTGTTTTTAAAATTTTGGCTAAAATATAAAGTAATTACTAAGGTAGGTGCTTTTGAAATGAAAAAATTCAATTTTTTTGCCAGATAAAGCTTATTTTTTGAAGGCATAGTGCTCTGTGCAAGAAATAAATGTTCATATTAGACGAAGTTATTTATTATTTAGATGAGGCGAAGGTTCTCGTGAATAGCCTTAGCTATTTGCGAGGTTCTTCAACGAAGTATAAATGAAAAAGAACAAGTATATAAGTATAATTATTTTTTGCATAGAGCACTAAAGGAGATACGTCAAAAAAAATAGCTGAAATATGGCGAAAAAAGTGTTTTTTTCAATCAAAATGATTCTACCTTAGTAATTACAATATAATAAATTGATTTTCTTTTGAATGAATAGGATTAGGTGAATTTCATTTTTTCGCTTTTCCCATTCTTTGCCTCTGACTCCTAAAGGAGAATCAACCCGCAATGCGAAAAAATGAAATACACCCATAGGATTTCATTTAAATTTATGAATATTATTTTGCATATACGAGATCAATCTTCAACGATCAATAAGGCATTGGCAACCGGGCGTTCTCCTTTTTTATCACTTGGATTGTTTACAATTCCTTTATCTTTTATCCACATGGTAGTTGATCCTCCACCGTCAAGATTTATTGCATCAATACATTTCAGGCTATTAAGAAAATCCTGTACTTCATAGAGATTCATTCCGTGGGCATTTTTACTTCTGCCGTCAATTGTGATAAAAACAACAGAATCATCGGTAGTACACAGACAGGTACGGGGATGTCTTTTTTTGACGAATTTCAGATCCGGCATTTCCACGGGTTTGGAATTAAGATAAAGGACAGGTCCTGCTACTAAAACGGTATTTTCATCCTTTGAAGTTTCATAAAATTGTTCCTGTTTTGCATAATCAATGATAATGGAATCATTTTTATCCAATATCACGACACCATTCATAAGATTTTTGGGTTTACCCCATTTGTTCTTTTTTGAAATATTCCTGTTTATGACTGTATCATTCATTTCGAAATAAGTAACGCTGCCTCCTTTATCCATATCAAAAAAACCTCCGTTTATCGCTGCTAAGGCACTATTTTCTTCAGCAAATTCAGATGTTCCTTTTAGTTCAGAAGAACTATAAACGAATCGGATCTTATATTTTTTTGAATTCTTTTTTATCGATAATATTGAAATGATCTGATTGCTGTCAAATAATGAATCGGTAACTATTTGTCGAAAGAAAATAGTATCTTTAAGCTGGTCCGGTTGTTCTTTAGGAGAAACATCAAGCTGACCATAAGTAAAGTTGAAAGAAATATTGAAAGTTAAGATTATTGCTATTAAACGGACAAACATTT
>JALVEG010000510.1 GCA_027031145.1 Saprospiraceae bacterium
TATTAGCTTTAACCACTAAGTCCACTAAGGAAGGCACTAAGTTTTGCACTAAGAAGAGTTTTCTTAGTGATTTCTTAGTGATTTCTTAGTGTAAACTAAAGTGCTCTTAGTGGTTAAAGCAAAATAGCTAATAAAATAAATGGCATCAAATTTTAGTTAAAATGTTTTTCTTCAGTTAAAATGACTCTACCTGAGTACTTACAAAAAATTTATATTATTGAAAAGGTGGTTAATTCAATAAGAAAAACCGAAAATAAAAATCAAATGCAGATTGCAGCTGAATCAATGGTCAATGAATATAAATCGAATGAAGAATTGACTTTATTTACTAATATTGATTTTGAAGAATTTTATGAAACAAAATGAAATATGGTTAATTAATTAAACAAAAATCAAAAGCATAAAAAACTGCCTTACAATTTCTCACAAAGCAGTTTTTAAAAAAAACTTTATATCAATTATTTTTCCGACAATTCAATCTTTGGGACTGTTGCCAATAATTCGTCGCTGGCTTTATCTCTATATTTATCAAAATTTTTCAAAAAGGCTTTTGCCAATCTTTCTGCATACTTGTCATACTCTTTTTTATTTTGCCATGCATCCCGTGGATTCAATAGTCCCGTAGGCACTCCCTTGCATGATTTAGGTATACCCAATTTGAAAATATTGTCATATCTATATACCACGTGGTCCAATTCTCCTTCCAGTGCATCATGAATAATCGCTCTGGTATATTTCAAAGGTATCCTGTATCCTACACCGAATGGGCCTTTGATCCAACCGGTGTTTACAAGCCAAACATTGGTTTTGTGCTTTTCCATTTTTTCTCCCAGCATTTCAGCATATTCCGTAGGATGCAACGGCATAAACGGCTCACCGAAACAAGTGGAAAATGTTGCTTCAGGATCGACTATTCCTTCTTCGGTACCTGCTATTTTGGAAGTATATCCGGAAATAAAGAAAAATTCAGCTTGCTTTTTATCCAGTTTTGCAATAGGAGGCAATACCCCGAAAGCATCCGCTGTCAAAAAGAAAATGTTTTTAGGATGATCTCCTTTTGAAATAAATCTGGCATTCGGTATATAATATAGAGGATACGAAACCCTTGTGTTTTGAGTTATTGAAGAATCCGTATAATCAGGTTCTCGCGTTCCTTCATGAAAAATCACATTTTCCAATAAAGCACCGTGACGAATAGCATGGTAAATTTCAGGTTCATCGTGTTCTTCCAAATCTATAACTTTGGCATAACAACCACCTTCAAAATTGAAAACTCCATCTGCTGACCATCCGTGTTCATCATCACCTATTAATATTCTTTTAGGATCTGCTGACAAAGTGGTTTTACCTGTTCCGGAAAGACCGAAGAAAATAGCTACTTCTCCTCCTTCGGTTGAGTCATTTGCGGAACAATGCATAGGAAATACATCTGCTTCAATAGGCAGCAGGAAATTCATAACTGAAAACATTCCTTTCTTGATCTCACCCGTATAGCCTGAACCACCAACAATTATTAATTTTTTTGTAAAATTGATTATGGAAAAATTGCCCTGCCTAATACCATATTTCTTTGGATCTACCTCAAAGTCAGGGATTGATAAAACATTCCACTCCGGTTCAAAATTCTTTAATTGATCTCTGTTTGGTCTTAAAAACATATTGTGAGCAAAAATTGAACTCCAAGGCAATTGACCTATTACACGTACCGACTTACGATATTTTTCATCAGCACCGATAAATCCATCGTGAACATATAGCTTTTTATTTTTAAGAAATTCTTTCATTTCATCATAAATTCCGGTAAATACTTCCGGAGTTACAGGCATATTGACATCACCCCAGAAGACTTTATCCTTAGTGATATTGTCTTTAACAATATATCTGTCCTTAGGAGATCTACCCGTAAACTTTCCTGTTTTTACATTTAAAGCTCCGGTATTGGTCAATAATCCTTCATCTTCTTTAATGGTGAGTTCAATTAATGTTTCCGGAAGACAATTCCAGTAAACTATATTGGAAGTTTGGATTCCGATATTTTTCAAACTAAAATTGGGGTTTTTTATCCCTTTTTCTTTCATAATGAAGTTATTTTGTTTAAATAATATTGTTCAAAGAAATAAAAACTAATAAATAACATTGAATATCAAATAGTTATACAATATACGCCGATGAACAATTTTAAAATCAACCGCAAGATAATAAGAAATTTCTTTTTTTGTAATAACATAACCCGAATTATTCACCACTAATTTTTATTATATTATTAAATTACTAAATACTAATTAATTATGCATAAATATATTTAAAATTTATCATCCTAAATTTGGGGTGTCGTTTGCTTTTAGCTTTATGCATCTGCTGCGTTACGAAACACTTGAAATATAAGGATATATCTGCGTATTTCGATGCCTAGTGCTCCAAGAATTAAATATATCCCCATAATAACCGATGCTATTTTTCTCTGAATCGAGGAGCTCAAATAGGAGTTATGCCGTAGTATAATGACTGTTTGAGCAACGAAGAGTCAGGGGAAAAGAGCGAGTTAATATGAGGAGTTATTTTGTTCTTGGAGCACTAGCATCTACATAAAGCTAAAAACATGAATAATCCGGGATAATCGGTTAAAATTAGCTGCTATATTAATTTTAATAGCATAAGTACTAATAATCCAAATACATAAACCCTGATAATAAGGTTAATGAAAAGTTAAAAATTAGCAATAAATCAAACATTTTATTACTTTTGTATTGAAGTAACTATTTGGGTATAATCAATTTGTCTGAAAAAATCTCTTTTTTCGTTTTAAAAGTATCCTGCCTGAGTAGTTATGTATTGAATAATCTGTTTGAACTATATGGAAAAGTGGAAAATATGGACTATTATCGGAATAATGAGTTTTTCTCTCATTGGAGTTGCTTTTAGCCAGATTTATTGGATAAAATGGTCTATTTCCCTTGATGAAAAGAATTTTGATGACAAAGTTTTCAGGGCATTAAACGAAGTAAGATTACAAGTTGATAATGATATAAAAAATCCAAATTACATCCTTGATGTTTTGAAGGATAAATTGCAGGACGAAAACAATAATTATTTAAAAAAAATACAGAACAGTGCCTCAAAATGGAGAAAAACACAGATTTTAAATGAAACCCGTAGTCTGACATACAGCCTTAATCCTGATATTTATCTTGAAAATCTTGAACCTAAAAGAATAAACTATTATCTTAAAGAAGCATTGAAAAACCAGGGAATTGATCTGGATTATTCCTATGGTATATATTCAAATAAAAACAAAGGATTTGTTATAATTAATGACCATTACGTAAGTCCCGGCACCAAAGAAAATTTTTCAAAAAGTCCACTTGAAAAAGACAATATCTACAATACCAAATATGAAGTTCAGCTTCTTAATACAGAATTTAAATCTCCGGGAAGTTTGAAATTATATTTTCAAAACAAAGCAGGATGGTTATGGTATAATATTTTCCCGACTTTGATCTTAAATCTATTATTCACCTTACTCATTTTGATCGGTTTTAGTTATACAATATATATTATTTTCAAACAAAAAAAGATATCTCAGATCAAAACGGATTTTGTAAATAATATGACTCATGAGTTCAAAACACCTATTGCAACTATCTCACTTGCAACCGATTCAATTTTAAGTCCAGTTATTTTTAATGATAAAGAAAAAGTTAAAAAATTTGTTAATATCATACAGGAAGAAAATTCCAGACTGTTAAATCAGGTTGAAAAGGTATTGCAAATTGCAAAACTGGATAAAAGAAAAATCCAACTTAAAATAAAAAAAGTAAATATACATCAATTACTGGATGAAACAATCGACCATCTTGAATTGAAATTGAAAGATAAAAATGGTAAAATAATAAAAAAATATAATGCGAAAAATCCGGTTATAGAAGGAGATGAAACCCATTTGATGAATATTTTTAATAACCTTTTTGATAATGCGATCAAATATTCTATACAAAATCCTGAAATTTTCGTTGAAACATATAATACTAAAAAGGGAATTGAAGTTATAATCAAAGATAAGGGGATCGGGATGACCAGAAACGAGATAAATCATATATTTGATAAATTTTATCGAGTTCCAACAGGTAATATACACAACATTAAAGGATTTGGATTGGGATTAGCTTATGTGAAGACGTTTGTTGAAGCGCATAAAGGGAAAATAATAGTTAAAAGTACAAAAGATAAAGGCAGTGAATTCAAAATTTATCTGCCACGAGAATCAACTTAATTTTCAACCATTGCTATTAAAAAAATGATGTTATGAGTATAAATATTTTAATAGCCGAAGACGACTTAAATTTCGGCGAAGTACTAAAATCCTATCTGGATCTAAATGGGTTTAATGCCGATCTTGCACAAGATGGCATTAAAGCATTAAAGAAATTCAATGATCAAAACTATCATCTTTGTATCTTAGATGTAATGATGCCAAATATGGACGGTTTTGAACTGGCTAAAGAAATTAAAAAGAAAGATGATAAAATCCCTATCATTTTCCTCACTGCCAGGGCATTAAAAGAAGATGTCATTGAAGGATTCAAAATAGGAGCTGATGATTATATTACCAAACCTTTTAATTCCGAAGAACTCCTTTATCGTGTCAAAGCTGTAATCAAAAGAAGTGATAAAGAAATAAGCAATAAAGAAACTGAATTTGATCTTGGTAAATATCATTTCAATTTCCCATTAAGGATCCTTGAATTTAATGACGGAATTGAAAAATCAACTCAAAAACTATCCCCAAAAGAAGCTCAACTTCTAAGATTGTTTTGTATCCACAAAAATAATGTACTTCCAAGATCATTGGCTTTGAAAGAGATTTGGGGAAAAGATGATTATTTCACAGCCAGAAGTATGGATGTTTTTGTGACAAAATTGAGAAAATATATAGAAAAAGACCCCAATTTGGAAATAATCAATATTCACGGTAACGGGTTTAGATTGGTAGAGAGGAATAATAATTAATATCATATTTTATTATTTTCTGCTTTTCCTGCCAATATGTCATACGTTTGTAATAATTTATGCCATTTTGTTTTATGTTTTTCATTGGTTAGATTTTTGCTATTTATATTAATGTAAAAAATAATGTAACTACTCAGGTAGGGTGCTTTTAAAATGAAAAATATCTATTTTTTTGTCAGATGAAGCTTATTTTTTGAAGGCATAGTGGCGCTATGTCAAAAAAAATAGCTAAAATATGACAAAAAAAGAGGTTTTTTCAATTAAAATGATTCTACCTGAGTAGTTACAAAATATTAAATACAAAAAAATATAAAGATATGACATACGATAATTTCACGATCAAATCTCAGGAAGCAATAGCAAAAGCTCAACAAATAGCTGCCGGACATGAGCAGCAAACGGTTGATACACCTCATTTGCTCAAAGGGATTTTTGAAACAGATGAAGACCTGTCTAAGTTTATATTCCAAAAACTCGGGGTTAATTTCGCTGCATTGAAAGAAAAAGTCAATCAGGAAATAATGCAATATCCCAAAGTGCAGGGAGCAGATAAACAATATCTTTCATCTGATGCCAATAAAGCATTGTCAACAGCAAAAAAACTGATGAAAGAATTCGGTGATGAATTCATTTCACTGGAACTGATATTGATGGCAATACTTAAAGGCAATGACAGGGGAGCAAGAATACTAAAGGAAAAAGGAGTTACTGAACAGGGACTTAAAACTGCAATAGCTGAATTGAGAAAAGGACGAACGGTAAAAGACCAAAGTTCAGATAATGAATACAATGCACTGAAAAAATATGCAATAAACCTCAACGAAAAAGCTGAAAGCGGCAAACTCGATCCTATTATCGGAAGAGACGAGGAGATCAGAAGAATTTTGCATATACTTTCAAGAAGGAAAAAGAACAACCCGATATTATTGGGAGAAGCCGGTGTAGGAAAAACAGCTATAATCGAAGGAATAGCATGGAGGATCGTCAAAGGAGATGTTCCGGAAAATCTTAAAACAAAAAAAATATTCTCACTTGATATGGCTGCTTTGATAGCTGGAGCAAAATACAAAGGTGAATTTGAAGAAAGACTGAAAGCAGTAATATCGGAAGTGAAAAATTCCGATGGACAGATAATCTTGTTCATTGACGAGATCCATACATTAATCGGAGCAGGAGGAGGTGGAGGAGCTATTGATGCTGCCAATATCCTCAAACCTGCTTTGGCAAGAGGTGAATTGCATACTATCGGAGCAACCACTTCAGATGAATATCAAAAATACTTTGAAAAAGACAAGGCTTTGGTCAGAAGATTCCAGACAGTATTTATCGATGAACCGAGTGTCGAAGATACAATCTCGATTTTGAGAGGTATCAAGGAAAAATACGAGGTTTATCACAAAGTAAAAATACTTGATGAAGCAGTGATCGCAGCTGCTCAATTATCACACAGATATATAACTGAAAGGAGATTGCCGGATAAAGCGATCGACCTTATAGATGAATCTGCTGCTAAACTTAGACTGGAATTGGACAGTGTTCCCGAAGAAATTGATGAGTTGAATAGAAAATTGCGACAGCTTGAAATCGAGCGTGAGATGATAAAAAGGGAAAAAGACAAAGCAAAACTCAAAGCTATTGAAGAAAAAATAGCAACTCTGAAAGAAAACATGAATACCGTTGTCTCAAAATGGAAATACGAAAAAGAGATAGTGGAAAATATTCAAAAAATCAAGAAAGAGATCGATGAGTTGATGCTGGTTGCTGAAAAAGCTGAAAGAAACGGTGAATACGAAAAAGTCGCTAAGATCAGATATGAAGAATTACCTGCTAAAGAAGCAATGCTGAAAGCTGCAGAAGAAAAACTGCATGCCATACCTGAAGAAGAAAGATTTGTTAGGGAAATAGTAACAGCGAATGATATAGCGGAAGTGGTAGCAAAATGGACGGGTATTCCCGTATCCAAAATGCTAAAGAGCGAAAAAGAGAAATTGTTGCATCTTGAAGAAGAATTGTCCAGGAAAGTAATCGGACAAAAAGAAGCTATTCAGGCAGTATCAAATGCTATCAGAAGAAGCAGGGCCGGATTGCAAAATGAAAACAAACCTATAGGTTCATTCTTATTTCTCGGACCTACAGGTGTTGGTAAGACATATCTGGCAAAACAATTAGCTGAAATACTGTTTGATTCTGAAAAAAATATGATCAGAATCGATATGAGTGAATATCAGGAAAGACATACAGTATCAAGACTGGTAGGAGCGCCTCCCGGATATGTAGGATATGAAGAAGGCGGTCAATTGACTGAAGCGGTAAGAAGAAAACCATATTCAATCGTATTGCTTGATGAAGTGGAAAAAGCCCATAAAGACGTATTTAATATCCTGTTGCAACTACTGGACGACGGACGACTGACAGATAACAAAGGAAGGGTTGTGAATTTTAAAAACACTATCGTGATAATGACTTCAAATATCGGTTCGGGTGTTATTCTTGACAGATTCGAGCAATTAGCACAACTAAAAAATGAAGATGATAAAAAAATGCTTATCAGCGATACCAAAGATGAAATATTTGAGATGTTGACTGATTTCATGCGCCCTGAATTTTTAAACAGGATAGACGAAAAGGTCATGTTCTTACCTCTTGACAAAGAACAGATCAAGCAGGTAGCATTGTTGCAGATCAAAGGACTGAAAGGAATGCTTGAAAAACAAAATCTGGAAATGGAGATCACTGACAAAGCATTGAATTTGTTGGCAGAACTTGGCTATGATCCTGTTTATGGCGCCAGACCATTGCAGAGAGTCATTCAAAACGAGATCGTCAATGAAGTAGCAAAACTTGTTTTATCAAGTAAGTTCGTTGCAGGAGATACCATATTGGTAGATGAGATCGATGGAGATTTTGTTTTTAACGTAAAAGAAGGTGTAAAAGAACCTGAAAATGAAGAA
>JALVEG010000511.1 GCA_027031145.1 Saprospiraceae bacterium
ATTGAATTCTCATTTTCCGATATCAACGGGAATCATATTTCTTTGAAAACAGGAAATTTTATTAAATTCAAGATTCCATACAACAATCTTAAAGTTCCTAATATTTTTAGATTAACATCAAAAGGATGGATCATAAGTACTTATGAAAATGATAAATTAATCAAAAGTACCTGGGAAGTAACCGGCAGTGAAGACCCGATAATCCAAAAAGGATATATTCTTTCAACAGATAAACAGGGAATTTTTTGTATCGGACAAACCATTTCTGAAAATTTAATAATTGACAGGATCAGGATTTCCCTACCTGACGGATTTAATGTTGATAACTCGATAGTGCAAATGTCATTACCGGAATTAAATACAAATGTCGAACTATATTGGGACGGTGAATCAAAAACTTTTGAACTACCTCATAAATTACAAGTTCCGGAAACAGAAGTAAATATGACTGTTATATCTGAAAATTCAAATATGCAGGCTTTTTTTGGTATGAAATATGCTACATTAAAAAACGGTGATTTAATTGAAGTTGATGTTAGTAAAAAAAGAATAGAAGAAATAAAATCCATTTTGGATAATTTGTAAATAATAAAGATTTATGTAAATGGGAGCGCCTGTCCGGGATAAAAGAATTTCGGGCAGGCTTTTTTTTATTCCGTCAATAAACAACTTTTTTATTTATATCTAATCTAAATTAAAATAATCTTGATGAAATTTAATTGATAAATTATTATTTAGTATTTTTGCGCTTTAATTCAAAATACTATTTTAATGAAAATAAATGCACAAACTAAAATATCCGATATTATCAGGGAAAATAAGGATGTAATAGATGTTATTGCAACGATAAATAAACATTTTAAAAAATTGAAAAATCCTATCTTAAGAAAAGTTTTTGCTCCAAGAGTAACTGTCGCTGATGCGGCTAAAATAGGTGGTATAGACATAGATGTACTTTTGGACAGATTATCTTCAGTCGGTTTTGAAATTGAAAGGAGTGAGAATAAAAAAGAGAATACCGGTTCTTCAAAAGCAGAAAATAATAATTTTAAAGATAAGGAAATCATTGAATTGGATGCACGTATAGATTTGGAAAAAGGCATTGATCCGTTCAAATCAATAATGTCAGCAATAAAAAAATTACCTGAGAATAAAGTTCTCAAAATAATCAATACCTTTGAACCATTACCTTTGATAAAAATATTATCTGAAAAGGGATATGCATTTGAAGTAGAAAGAGATAATGATCTTGTTTATACTTATTTTACAAAAATACAGGGAAAAGCAGCAGAAAATGATTTACCCGTAGAAATAATTGAAGATAATAAGGAGCTGTTTGACAAAGTCTATAACAACTACAAAGGTAATATAAAAGAAGTGGATGTAAGAGACCTGGAAATGCCTCTTCCGATGGTAACAATACTTCAGGAAATTGAAAATTTACCTGAAGGATCTGCTTTATATGTTCATCATAAAAGGATACCGCAATTTTTATTGAAAGAATTGCAGGAAAGAGGGTACAATCTTGTCGGAAATAAAATCGATGAAGCTAATACAAAACTAATAATCTACAAAAAATGATAGGACTAAGTACAGAAAGATCCCCTTCACAAAAAGTGGTAGTGCCGCATTTCATAGCAGCAGCAATCGCTTTTCTAATACTTTCCATACTTATTTTAATATCAGGAGATGATTTTATTACAAGTTTTTATACTCCAAAAATTTTAGCTATTACTCATATTACTGCTTTGAGTTGGGGAACTATGATAATTATAGGTTCGCTTTACCAGTTGATACCTGTGGTTTTTGAAACCAAACTATATAGTGAAAAACTGGCAATTTTCAATTTTTGGCTGTTTGTAATCAGTATTTCATTATTTTCTTATTCGTTTTGGTACTCCAAGCTATTGCAACTGATGCCTTATACTTCAATATTGATTTTTATATCGGTTTGGTTGTTCACTATCAATATTATCAAATC
>JALVEG010000512.1 GCA_027031145.1 Saprospiraceae bacterium
AGAAGCATCAAATTTATCTGAAACTCCGGCTTCCACTCAAACTAAGCATATTTGTCCTTATTGCAAAAAAGGAAATATGGTTGTTATCAAAGTTATCCCCAGTGCTCCAAGAATGAAATATCTTCCATATTAAACGAAGCTATTTTTCTCTGAATCGAGACGCTCAAATAGGAGTTATGCCGTAGTATAATGACTGTTTGAGCAACGAAGAGTCAGAGGGAAAGAGCGAGGTTATATGAGGAGTTATTTTGTTCTTGGAGCACTATAATACGTTCACCTGCCGGTCATCTGCCAACAATTTTACTTTCTTATTTAAAATAATTGTTCTGTTTCCCTCCGATTCAATATCGGAACAGGCATACTATGCTCAAAAGTGAGCAAAAATGCCAATAAATATCAAAATCCATATCTCAAGGATGCTACTATTGTTTTAAAAATGATACTTTTTCCTCTCCGGAAATAATTCTAGCAACAATCATCCACCTATCAGACTATAAAACTCAATCGTAAAATACATAGAAATGCGGATGTAGTTCAACACCGACTACTCGCTGGGTCTTTCAGACCGCTCATAGTCCTGTTTATTTAAGTATTGTTTTTTTTGGATATTTAACAATGGAGTTACTTCAGATAAAATCATTATTAAAATCTTATTATAGATTTTTTAATTATTTGGTAGTATTTTATATTTCAAGCACTTTTTTCACATTGCTTTTATCAGCCTTTATTTCATCGTATAAAATTATTGTTTTATATAAACTCCTCAATTATTCAATTATATTATTTCCAATATTTATCATTTATATTTGCCTATATGTATTTAAAACGACCAAAAACATAATGGCATTATATATTTTAATTATTTTTCAAATCACTATTATTTCATACATATTATTTCCTCTTATTAATTTTGGTGTTGTTCCTAGAAGTATTTTTGAATATTTTAAATGGTTTTTCCCAATTGAAGGTTTTTTGCTGTGGAGTATTTTAGTACGAGACCTATATAACTCGAAATTAAAAAAAATTGAACTTCAGAAAGAAGTGATTACACATAAGGAAGAAAGTGCATTGAACTTAATCAAAGGCCAAGATAAGGAAAGAAAAAGATTATCCAGACAATTGCATGATTCGATTGGAATAAAATTGGCAAGTCTAAAGATGAATTTGATAAGCAATGAAAAAATCAAAAATTCTTGTTCGGATGAAGTTTCGAAACAAATTGATGAAATTAGTACTGAAGTTCGTCATATATCACATGCTTTAAACCCGGAAAGTCTCGAAAGACAAGGGTTAATTAAAGCTATAGAAGTAGAAATTTTCAGATTAGAAGATTTATACCAAAACTTGTTATTTGAGTTTGAACATGATAGTAATTTTGTTATCAAAGAAAAAGGCTATCAAAATATGATTTATTGGACCTGCATGGAGTTATTAAATAATGTAATCAAATATTCAAAAGCTACAGAAGTTAAAATCAAATTAAAATTAAAGGATACTACAATTTGTTTAAGTGTAGAAGATAATGGAATTGGTTATGATCCTGAAGAATATTTCAATAAAGGTATTGGACTTAGGAACATTAGAGATAGAGCACAATTGCTGGATGGCAATTTCAGAATTGAAAGATTAAAAAAAGGGATGTTGCATATGTTTGAATTACCTATTAATTGAGTTAAACCAATTTATTCTCATACGCAAATGCAATCAATTCATTTACAGATTTGACACCCAATTTTTTGTGGATATTCTTCCTATGAGTTTGAACTGTATAAATGCTAATATGCAATATTTTTGATATTTTACTATTGGTATAACCTTTAGCTAATAGTTTTATTAATTTTAGTTCCTGTGAAGTCAATTTTTTTGCCAATTGAAATCCATCTTTTAGTCTATCACTATGTTTGACTTCAATTGACATATACTTTTCACCATTAAGCACTCTGTTCAATGCAAACAATATTTCATCCTTGTCCGTATTTT
>JALVEG010000513.1 GCA_027031145.1 Saprospiraceae bacterium
ATCTTTAGTATATGATTTTTTAAATTCAATATCTATTTTCAAATTATTGATCGGTTCCAGCTTAATTTTAGCATTAAAATTCTGTCTTTTATTTATAAAAAATTGGCTGTTAAAAAATTTATTGGTCACGATCCATTTATTTGCTGCAGCATTGTTCAACCAACTGTCAAAATCTGCTGGTTGCAATCCTGCCACAAAATCCAAACCGGGAGCAGTGAAATTATCTGTTGTTCCCAAATATTCTATCCTTCCGGTATATCCCGGCACTGTAGTTCCCAAATCTTCTTTGTAGGTCAGTTTAATATCCCTAAATGCCAATAAAGGTCTCAAAATAATTTTTTCAAATGCACTCGGTTCCCTGTCTTTTTTCTTTTTATCTTTCTTTTTTGAAGACTTGGATTTGCTTTTTGTTCTTCTTTTAGACTTCGATTTTTTCTTCTTCTTTTTACCAAATCCATCATCGATTTTCTTCAGGTATTTAACCGATTTATACAATTTTTCAAAATCCAGTCTTGCATTTACGGATCTTGTTTGTTGATTTTGAATAATGTTACCATATTCCTTTTCCTGAAAAGGAGGAGTTCCCATCCAATCATAAGAAGCTCTGTATTTTGCATTGATTTTTATCCACTTCAAAAATGGAATATTTCTCAAAGGTAGATTATATGACAAATCTATATTGTGATTGTAACTCTGTGGACGACCGAACTTTTTCAAGCTCTCCAACATATAATCCTTGGGGGTTACATCTGTAATCTCTCTCCCTTCTTCATTTTTGTAAATATCGCTTATTCCCCACTTTTTCAATTCATCTACTATCGCGAGAGTCTGTGCAGTAAAATTCATTTTTAAATTTCTGGTAAAATTCCACTGCAAATTATAATTTCTATCCCAATTGAATCTTTTATCTTCAAATGTATAATCAATATCAACCGGTTCTCTATATGTCCTGATACTATAAAATTTTGTCAGCTTGGTATTGAAAGAAAAAGAATTGGGAAGAGGATTAAAATGGATGTTTTTAATAAATTTAGCCTTTGCCCATTTTGCCTTTTTAAACGGTTTGATATATTTATTCCCTCTTGAATATCCATAATCCAAAGTCAATTTTTGATCCGTCTCATCTTCATTCCTAATAATTGGATTTTTCATGTTTCTATTGGTATAAAAATATCCCATTTTCATATTTGAAGGAGCCCATGGATATTTCGTATCACCTTTATTAACACCTATATTAGAAACATTCAGAGATTTTACTGTCGTTACATCAAGAGATCTGTCTTTTATAAATTGTTTTTCCTCTGCAGTTTTTGCTGCAGCAAGGTTCTCATCAACTGTAAGGTCAAGGTCATAAGAATCATATTTAGGTTTCTTTATTGTTTGCCCGTACTGCATATAGACCGGCAAATTAACTCCCCAGTTTTTAGGAAAAAACCTTCCAATCTGCAATGATGTTGACAAGTCATAATCCACTACTTCATCCATACTTCTTTGAGCAAGTTTTTGATCCAATGCTCCAAATCCGACACTCATATAATTGAATGCTGCATTAAAGGAGCCAAGATCGGCCAATTTGACATCAAGATTGGCAGTAGCTGCCACTCCTCCTTTCTCTTCAAGACCAACAACTCTCAATTCATTGATCCAGACTTCACCCTTCAAAGGAGTTTTCTGGTAAGTAGTCAATCCTATCTGAATACCCTTGATATATCCAAGACTTGGATTACCTTTTATTTTAAGTGTTCCGGCATTCCTTGTATTATGTATATCATTCTTGTAATATACCTGGCTCAAAGGAATACTATTTTTGTTTCTCTCCAATTTCAGATCCGTAAAATCTTTTAATACTATATCCAAAAAGTTTTCTTCAGGCCAGATATTATCAACATTCTTACCTGCAGCAATATCAGACATCTTCAAAGGAATTTCATACTCGTAATAATTGTCCGTAAAATCCTTTCCTAATCTGATAAATAAGTAAAGATCCCTGTCGTTGAGATCCATCTCGCTTTCAGCATGAGCAAACAACTGAAGCTTCTTAAATAGTCTTGCATCAAAACTGGTAAGTTTATAAACACTTGCATAACAAGAATCTTTTAATCCTTCAAATTTTAATGCCAAAGATTTCTCATCCTGACGAATATTATCATAATTAGCTAAAAGTCGTTCTCTTTTAATTCCGGGAGGAGAAATATATCCAAAAGGTTCTTTCTTTTCATTTTCTTCCAGTCCAACAACATCCAAATTCAATATATTGGGTTCTCCAATATCATTCGCACAATACTGATCCTTTCTCCATTGGTTTCTGACCAAACCAAATTCAGCCAACCTGAATGTTTTTGGAGTTCTGAATTTAGTAAAATACATTCTCATAAACTGTATTGACCTCAATCCGTCAATCCCTCCAATAGGTGTACCTTCATTTATAGGTATCCTTACCCGGTACCATAATTCTTTTTTACCACTTTCAGGGACTACTTCCTTAATATCGGTAACATATCTTTTTACGCCCGGATCCATTGTATCCAAAACCAACTGTCCTGTTCCATCGTCCACAGGAATCAAAGGCATTTCGTATTTGTAATAAGACTCTGTGATATCAAGCGATTTATTAAGATTCAATTCTTCTTTATCAGGACGAAGTTTTCCTCTTCTCTCTTTTTTATCCCTTTCCGGAAAATTCCCATCAGGATTATTGTATTTAAAATACCTGTCATTCAAAGATTTACCTTTTACGGCATCCGAGTCAAAATACACCCAGTTGTCATTTGCCAAATCTTTAAAAGTAGCGGTAGAATATGTACTTCTTATAGCATCAAAATAACTTTTAAAATGCTGAAATTCTTCAGTGTCATTCAATCCGTCCAAACCAACGTCCAGTTTCTCTATCTTGGCAGGATCATTGGGAAATGCATCATCAAGTGGAGAATCATTAGGAACCTGTCCCCATACCGTAGAAGTTTTCGGTACATATTCTCCATCCAAAGGTAATGCATTTTCATAAAACTGAAGACCATCTTTCAGTACATCTTCAGATACATTTCCCAGGTTAATAACCATTTTTCCCCTCTCATCAGGATCCTGATCAGGTCTACTGTTAGTTATCATAAATGGATTCAACATCCAAAATTCAACATATTCAACATTCAAAGCTTCAAAATCGCTAAATCTCAAATATCTCATCATACCACCCCATCTGGATTCAGGGTCATTAAGTACTATCTTTTTATCTGCATCATCCCATCTAACTCCTGCAGAAACTTTTTGTCCGTTAACAAATCTTCCGTCAGGCAAATCAAAATTGTATGGTCCTCTCTCCGATGGATAATAATTTATATCAAATGTTCGCAAATCAGGAATCGATCCTACAGGAATATCTTTTTCAAATAATTCTTTTTGATAGACCAATCTTGTATAAGGGTCAATATTATCCGTATCTGTCCTTGTTCCTCCTTCCGCAATATACCAACTCAACAAAGCTCTGTTGGCTCCATAAGCAAGAGAAGTGTCTTTACTTTCAGGAAAAGGTTCCAGTCCCACATTAGGTTCATGAGGAGTACTGGATATCATCCAATCATTTTCGGTATTTAGGTACATTTTAACAGAAGCACCTTCAAAATCATCTAAAATAATTACTCCACCCTTTTCTTCTCCATTATTTATAGCCTTTGAATGACCCGGTTTTAATGCGGCAACTTCCGTTTTAAAACTTACAGTGGAAGGAGCTTTGGTACTTATGATCGGTAATTTGTCTATTGCTCTGGTCAACCAATCCGCTTTGGAGCTAAAATCCATATCCAATCCAAAAATCCTGTTATTTATAGGATCATCACCGTAACTTACTTTCTCGGTATAAGGTCTTTCAAATAAATGCATATATGTTGCACCGATATTAAAGTTTTTTCTCACTTCATAATCTGCTCTGATTCCAAGTAAGTTTTTCTGAGTTAAATTAAAGAGTGAATTGTCTTCAAATCTAACATTGACAGGTCTTCCCGATTGCAATATTGCAGGATTGATAATTCTTATTTTTCCTGCTCCTTTATCCAGATCATAATCTACTCCTTCTATCAATGTTTTACCACCTGAGGTAACAATAGGATTTCCTTGCAAATTCCATGTTCCAAGAGAAATCTCAGATGATTCCGATGATTTATATTCACCTTTCAGTAAGAATTTGTTCTTTTCCAAATGCTTTCTCGCATTCACAATAGATTCTGTATATAATTCTTCAAATTTATACTTATCGGCTAATAAGGGGTTTTTCAACAATGAGTCCAAAGATTCTCCAAATGGTTCCAAAACTGGAAATATTACACTTCCCATTCTGGGGATAACAGTGATACCCGGTATATAGTCAAAAATCCCGTCTGGTTGTATATCGCCCAAAACATTTATATTGTCAAGATTAAATACTTCTAACAAAGGTCTTCTTCTGAATCCTTCTTCAGGAATAAATCTTTTTAATGAACCATCTTTATCTTCATAATAAATATCGAGTTTAAAACTTTCTCTGTCTATATCCGATGTTCCGATATAATAAACGTTTTTCATCATCAGGTCCCATTCAGGTAATCCCGGTTTTTGAGTTTTGCTTTTAAGCATTTTCACATACATCACTTTTCCTATAGTATCAGCAAACTCACTAAATTCTCCGACTCTGAAAACATTATCTCCTCTGTTCCCATTATTATCATTGTAGGAATACGTATATTCGTATGATACACCAAGTACATCTTCGGGTTGTAAAGGACGATTCAAAGAGATAAAACCTAATTCAGCATTATATGTAAATTCTGAAGGATTCAGTTTTCTTCCTTTGAAAACTTCAAAATCCTTTCCTGATTTCATATGATATTTACTTTCAAGATTAAAAGACACATTGGTTTTCAATCTGGTAATACTATCGGATTTTAAAGCTTGTTCATAGAAAGGGCTCACTTTATTGTCAGGAAGAATTCTCGATGATCCTGTATAATCATAATAAAAATTATAGGCTGCCGGATTCGGATCGATATATGGATTCTTATTTGAATAATTCTCAATTTTACCTTCTCCAAGATCCGAAAGAGCACAAATATCCCTCAGATCATGTGTTTGATTTCTTTCAGGGATAACCCAAACTTCAATTCTTGTTATCCTGAATGGAGTTTTTACATTAGGCAATGAATCAATTGCGTCTTCATAAGAATCCCTGTTGTAATGTGAAACAAAAAAGTGTCTGTTCTCATCATACTGATCAGGAGTAATTTCAAATTCCTGTTTCACTGCCCCTTTATCAATTTGGACATTCTTTTGTTCAGATCTTTGTTGTGAAGCGATAGCCGTCAATTTCAGGTGTCCAAATTGCAATTCCGTTTTTATCCCAAAAAGATTTTGTCCTCCCTGTATCAAATTTCCCCTCAAAGGAAGACTGACGTTTCCAGCTTCAATTTTCTTTAATATAGCATCTTCATTGAACTGTTCACTATCATACTTTAGTTTTATTTTATTGTCAAAATCAAAACTTGCTTTAGTATTATAATTGAAATTCAATTTCATTTTATCTCCTATACCCCCTTCAACATTAACTTGGATTCCTTCATCAAAAATAGGGTTCCAGAGATTTTGTGCTCTTTGCTCAAAAGCCGGATTATTCAGATTTTGATGAGAAACGCCCAATGTCAAATGAATACTTCCCTGAGGCTTTATAGTAATTTCATTGCCTCCGAAAATTCTCTCAACCAAATCTTTTTTAACATCAACATATGATGCAGGATCCACAATTCCCCTTTTGCTTCTATCTCCCGATTTCGCACCGCTAAGATGTTGAAAATATTCTATTCTTTGCTCTCTTTCCTTCCATTTAAGATATTCTCCAAATGTCATATATGTTGGCGCTCTGAAATAATCGTCACCTATTTTTTCTGTAATGATATACATACCGGATTCAGGATCATATTCAACGGTTTTCTCAATTACTCCCGGATCCTTAAGATCAAAAGGATTCCTGATCGAATCATTAACAAAATCATCATACCTTGGTTTAATGGTATCCTGACTTGAAATAATGTATTTGTCGGAATAGGTATCAACCGGATTTACTTTCCTTGCAAATGAACTGGATGATATCAAAATACCAACAAAAAAAAGAAATCCCAACACAAAATTAAAAAACTTCATTCGTAATATTTTGGTTCTCTTAAAAATGGCTTAATAATAGTTATAAAAAATAAAATTAATTATAAGGAATAGTAAATGGGTTAAAAGAGCCACAATTTTAATTATTATAAACAAATCAATAACGCTTATATTTATTATTGAGTATTTTATTATATATTTTTTTTCGCTCCTGATAAAAATAAAGTTAAATTTTAGTTAATTTCTTTATTTTTTATAACTTCGTAAACTATTTTTTAGTCAATAATGAAATAAATCTATTTAAAAATGAATCTAAAACAACTTTCTTTCCTGTTTATTGCTATTTTTATGCTTTCTTTTACAAAAAGCGATAAAAAATTCCCTTCGGCACAACTTAAGGATTTAAACGGTAAAATTGTAAAAACCGATGATTTTGTAAATAATGGAAAAATAACCATTGTTAGTTTTTGGGCGACATGGTGCACACCTTGTCAAAGAGAACTTGATATTTACAATGAAGTGTATGACGAATGGGTTGAAAAATACGACCTCGAAGTTGTTGCTATTACTATTGACAATGCAAGGCAATTGACAAAAGTGAAACCACTTGTGGCACAAAAGCAATGGCCCTTTACCATATTGAGCGATTCGAAACAGGAACTTCAAAAAATAATGAGCTTTACTTTTGTCCCTCAAACATTTATATTAGACCAACAAGGTAATATAGTATTTGACCATAGTGGTTTCAAACCCGGTGATGAATATGAAATGGAAGAAATTTTTGATAGCCTGATCAAACAATGATCTATCTGGAAGACATTCTGAATTATAAATTATTTCATTATAACACCATTGAAATAACAGTACTGAGTATTTTAAAAATACTTCTGGTAATCGTTGTAACCAAAATCATTCTCGCTTTTATCCGGAAAGCATTTTCATTAGCGGGGAAAAAGAAAAAATTGGATGAGTCGGACTGGTCAATGTTTTATATTATCATAAAATACTTTGTATACCTACTCGGCTTTACATATATATTGCATATTATAGGAATCGATGTCACAATGCTTATCGCTGGTTCATCTGCATTGTTAATCGGATTAGGAATTGGTATCAAACAATATCTTTATGACCTTTTTTCAGGTATGATATTACTTTTTGAAAGAAAAATAAATATTGGTGATATTATCGAATTGGAAGATGGTAAGATAGTAAAAATTACCGATATGGGTATGAGATTTTCTATGGGAATAGACAGGGATGATGTGATTATTATGATTCCAAATTCATTATTGATAAGCGATAAAATTATTTTTTGGAAACAAAATAAAGGACTGTCGAGATTCAGTGTTTTTGTGGGTGTAGCGTATGGAAGCGATACCGAATTGGTATCAAATCTCTTAGTCAAAGCCGCTCTGATGCACGAAAAAGTCAGTAAAGTGAAAAAACCGAAAGCTTGGCTAAAAGAATTTGGTGATTCTTCTCTAAATTTTCAACTTCTTTTTTGGACTCAGGAAAAGTTCAGGATCGAACAAGTAAAGAGCGATATCAATTTTAATATTAACAAACTTTTTATCGAAAATGGTATTACAATTCCTTTTCCGCAAAGGGATGTGCATTTAAAGAAATGATGGTTGCAATTAGCTCTCAAAGAGATTGCACTGCCTCCTATAAATAGAATGTAAGTACTCAGTAAGACTATTTTGAAATAAAAAAATTTTTAATAATATGTGATTTTACCACTAAGTCCACTAAGGAAGGCACTAAGTTTTGCACTGAGACGAGTTTTCTTAGTGTAA
>JALVEG010000514.1 GCA_027031145.1 Saprospiraceae bacterium
AAAGTTATTTTCATCAACTTATCCCCGAGGGGAACTTTTCCTAATCCGTCACCATGAGCCAAAAAGAATTTTTTATTATTAATTATTTTAATGACCGGTTTTCTCTGAATTGTAACATCCATTTCTTTTTCCAAATAATCAAAAAACCACATATCATGATTTCCTGTGAAAAAAAATATCGGAATTCCTTTTAACCTCATATCATGCAATTTTCCAAGCAAAAGCGTAAATCCTCTGGGAACGACTTCCTTATATTCAAACCAATAATCAAAGATGTCACCCATTAAATATAGAGCTTCTGCTTCATTTTCAATGGAATTCAACCACTGAACAACTTTTTTTTCCCGTTCTTTACTATTGATCTTCCCATCCGAACCAAGATGAAAATCCGATGCAAAAAATATTTTCTTTCCAGGGGTCATATTTTTGCTAATTGCGTTTTGAGATAATTAATATTTTCTATTTCCATAGCATCAATTCCATTATTTGATGCTACATACCATGATATCCAATCAACCATATTTACAAGATACAACATTTGTGGCAATAATTTCAAGCCTTCTGCATCAATTTCGATCATAGTATCTACATATTTTATCATTATCTCTTTTGATAATTCTATACGTTTATTTATTCTGGCACTATACAATCCGGATCTGATAATAACAACAGCCAGATCATTATATTTTTTGCTCCATCCTACCAATTCATTATGATTCATCTCAGGAATGGTATTAGTAAAAGCCAATGTTTTGGAATTTTCATTAAGTTGCTGCTTGAAGCGTACTGCGACAGGTGATAAAATATTTCCCGAATACACAACAGGAATCTTATCTCCCAATCTGACAGCTATTTCCTTTGCCTTGGATTCTATATTCTTTTGTTCATTTACCAACAGGTCAATCGACACACTTAATTCTTTTGATAAATCGATCTTAAGAAGCTCCAGCTTATACAAAATATATAGCTGTGCCACAAAAGAGAATCCGAAACATGCTCTTGGTGCAGGCCAGTTATCAGGCAATTTTATATAATCGATTTTTAGTCTCAATGCTTCTTCCATTAATCTGCCACCTGAACTAATAACCACTAATTTGCATCCTTTTTCTAATAATTTTTCAAATGAAGAGATCGTTTCCTCTGTATTGCCTGAATAAGAAGAGACTATTGTCAGAGTATTTTTATCGATCCAGGAGGGAATATCATACCCGTTTGATGTCAATACGGGTACTTCCCCGTTTATTTTCATTATTTCCTCAGTAAATTTTCCAGCAATCCCACTTCCTCCCATACCGGAAATAAATACTTTGTTAATTTTTTTATTATGGAAATTAATTTTTGCAATATCTGAAATAATAATTGCTTCTTCAAGTTGTTTAATAAATTTACTTATTAGTTTATCCATTTATTATTTATTTTATTTACGAAAATACTATTTTTTTACTTCTAAACGCGAGTATGATATAAGATATTTAGAATTAAAGACATAAATTTCAAAAAACATATTCAATAATTTTATATATAAATAAGTTTACTTAATTTCGCATCATAAAATATAAAATTTTGACGAATAGAATAGTTATAATTCCAACGTACAACGAAAAAGAAAACGTACGTAAAATCGCTAAAGCTGTAAGAGAGTTGCCTGAAGAATTTGATATCTTGTTTGTGGATGACGGATCGCCTGACGGTACCGGAGATATTATCAAAGATATGCAAAAGGATGATCCGAATATTCACCTGATCGAAAGGGAAGGGAAATTGGGCTTAGGAACAGCTTATATCACAGGTTTCAGATATTGTCTTGAAAAAGGTTATGAATTCATTTGTGAAATGGATGCGGACTTCAGCCACAATCCAAAAGATCTGCCGAGGTTGGTAAAAGCTTGCGAAAATGATATTTATGATATTGCCATCGGATCAAGATATGTAAGAGGTGGCGGTGTTGCTAACTGGGGAATG
>JALVEG010000515.1 GCA_027031145.1 Saprospiraceae bacterium
ATTTTTAGAAATTCTTCCATATGTATTTATTTTAAGTTTTAATTTCAACCAATATCAATATTCATACTGATTATTTGTTGTTTATAAATAATAATTATCTATAATGTGTCTTTATTCTGACAACTTTAATCGTTAGCGGAAATATTCAACTGGATTTTCTCAAGTATCCCAATTATGACTAGCGTTCGTTAAAAGATAGATTATGAACACTCTAAAATTTTCAAATTCAGCTTAATTTTTCTTCTAATGTCAATCAGAACGTTAGTTGAAGAACTTAATTCCATTTTCTGAATGTGGGAAATTGTCACTAACTCACTTTTATGCAGAACAAATTTATATATTTATTCCGCATTTTCCAAAAAACTGAAGATAAACCCAAATCATCCGGAAGACTTTCTTTTACACAGCTTCGCTACGGTCTATCCCATATTGAGATTAACCAAAACAGAATCAATATATTTTATCATCTCTCCCCTATCCTTCTTTTCCGGGTCTGTATTTCTTTACAAATTCTTCAAATTCATCAACCATATTTGTAGAACCGATAATGATCGGACTTCTCTGGTGTAGCGATTTTGGCTCTATATCAAGTATCCTTTCAAGATTGGAATTGATGGCTTTTCCACCGGCTTGTTCCACTATCATTGCCATAGGATTGCATTCATAAAGCAATCTCAATTTTCCCTGAGGATTATTTCTCGAGTTGGGATAGAGAAATATACCTCCTTTGATAATATTTCTGTGAATATCCGACACCATACTGCCTATATATCTCAAACTTCTCCTGGAATCCGAACAATAATCAATGTATCTGCGCATTTCAAGATCAAATTGGAGATAGTAGCCTTGGTTTACAGAATAATATTTATCATTTTCAGGAATTTTCAATGACTGATGTGAAAGGCAAAATTCGCCCAAAGAAGGGTCCAAAGTAAACCCGTTAACCCCATTTCCCGTCGTGTACATCATAATAGTAGAAGTACCGTATAAGATAAATCCAGCAGCAACCAGTTTATTTCCAGGTTGCAAAAAGTCTTTCAATTCACATTCCTTGCCATGATCGGATACTCTTCTGTAAATACCGAAAATAGTACCCACAGAAACATTGACATCTATATTGGAAGAACCGTCCAAAGGATCAACAACCAGAACATATTTTGCCTCTTTTCCTTCTTTTGTAGGCAATTTTACAAAATCCTCCAATTCCTCGGAAGCAATACCGGAACATTCACCACTGTTTTTCATATAATCAATCAATTTATTATTGGCGAAAATATCCAGTTTTTGTACTTCATCTCCGGTTTTGTTAGTCGAACCTTCCAATCCTAAAATATTGACTAAACCGGCTCTGTTTACTTCCCTGTTTACTATTTTTGCAGCAACTCCTATATCTCTCAATAAACCGGATAATTCACCAGTGGCAAATGGAAAATCTTTTTGTTTATCCAGTATAAATTCATCTAAAGTTGTGATTCTTTCCATAATAATTAATTTTATTAAAACCTGTTATAATGTCTTTTTTATTTCCCGCTGATTATTATTACAAATTCACCTTTCACTTTTTCTTTTTGCAAGTATTTATCCAAGTGATTTTTGCATGTATCCAATACCGATTCTTCATATATCTTTGATATCTCTCTTACAATTGCAACTTTTCTGTCTTCTCCAAGATTTGCGCATATTTCCTTAAGTAATTTCACAATTCTAAACGGAGATTCATATATTATAATAGAATAAGGATAATTTGACAGGAATTCCCATCTTTTGTTCCTTCCTTTTTTATGAGGCAAAAAGCCTTCAAAATGAAATTTATCCGATGGTAAGCCTGAACCTGCAATCGCAGCTACAGAAGCTGAAGCACCCGGCAGGGAAATTACTTTTATTTCATTTTCATGACATTCTTTTACCAACATAAATCCAGGATCTGAAATACCAGGTGTACCGGCATCAGATACCAA
>JALVEG010000516.1 GCA_027031145.1 Saprospiraceae bacterium
TTTTACCTACAATAGGCAGAATGATTTGCTAACAAAAGACACAATTATTGTTAGTTCACCAACAGTTGTAACGATTGAATCCGGAGATAATCATCCAAACACCAAATATCAATGGATGAAGAACAATGGAGTTATAAGTGAAAATAGTTCTGAATTGAGCATTGATATACAGGAAAATAGTTCATCCGGCACATATATGTGTATATTGACTAATGATATTTTTCCTAAGCTAAAAATCAGAAGGAATAGTGTAGTAATAAAAGTAGATATCACTACGGGAACAAAACAATCTGATATAAATGAAGTAGTGGTTTTCCCAAATCCAACTAGTGGAATATTGAACCTTGAAGGTTTAGACAGGGCTGTATCAAACCAATATACGATATCGTCGATAAATGGAAATATTGTCAAGTTAGGTACATTAAGATCAAGTGATAATTTGGATATTAGTGGTCTTGATAGAGGTATCTATATATTGAGTATTGGAGATACTAATAAGCAATGCAAGATGAAAATAATTAAATTGTAAGTTACTCAAGTATTTGCTGTATTAACCAAAAAATTATTAATTATTTATATGTGACCGGTGAAATAGGATATAGGTTTTCGCAAAAGGCCCGGATGGCTATTGATTGTCCCGGAATTGGAATTAATCAGGAATTAGCTAAAATAGGATTTGCTTATGGTTTTGATTAATTAAGGCTATTAATTTCTTAAAAAACATATAAATTTATTACGTATATAAAAAAAATAAGTATCTTTGTATTTACAGTTACTGGGAAACTGTGGCAAAGTTGTTGGAAGAAGTGCAGATAACCAATCTCGTGAGTGATAATCAATATAGAGAGAACCTTATTGATTTCAATACTGAGTATGATAATTAGCAACCAACTAAATACTCATCAACCTTCAGCTTCTTCTGATGGCTTTGCTCTTTTTTCAATAGTATTCTTTCTCGCTTCCTTATATTCCAATCTGTTTTTTGTTAATTCAACTGCTGAAAATATTGCATTGAGAAATGATTCATGGTTTGCTATATTTTGACCGACGATATCATATCCTGTACCATGATCAGGTGATGTTCTGACAAACGGGAGTCCGGCTGTATAATTAACGCCTTTGCCGAAAGATAACAACTTGAAAGGAATTAAACCTTCGTCATGATACATCGCTAATATTGCATCATATTTTTTGAATTCAAATGTACCCCAAAAACTATCGGCAGGAAAAGGTCCGTTAACGAAGATTCCTTTTTCTTTTGCTTCCAAAATGGCAGGTCTGATAATATCTATTTCTTCATTTCCAATCACACCTTCATCTCCTGCATGAGGATTCAGACCCAGGACAGCAATAAGAGGTTTTTCCTTGTCAAAATCCATTTTGAGAGTATGGTTAAGATCTTCAATTGTTTTTAAGATTTTTTCTTTTGAAAGAGATAAGGATACCTCTTTCAAAGGCAAATGATGAGTAACTAATGCTACACGCAAATCATCATTTAACATTATCATCATAGAATTTGGTGACTTTGTAACATCAGTGAGATAATCCGTATGTCCCATAAAGCCGAAATCAACAAGAGACATAGCTTTTTTATTGATCGGTGCAGTTACCAATGCATCAATATAGCCTTCTTTAAGGTCATAAATAGCACTATCAAGCGATATTTTAGCATATTTTCCTCCTTCTTCGGTAATTTTTCCAATATTGATCAATACATTTTCAGTCCAACAATTGACCAGATTTACTTTTCCTTCTGCTACTCTTTGCCCGGAAAGGGCGATTTTATAAAAGAAGTTATTAACTTTAGCGATATTTTTATGATATGACAGGACTTTGGCTGAAGCATAAATTACAGGTGTACATATATCAGTGATTCTCGGATCTGAAACTGCTTTTATCAATACTTCCGGTCCAATACCGTTTAAATCTCCTATTGTGATTCCAACTTTTATTTTA
>JALVEG010000517.1 GCA_027031145.1 Saprospiraceae bacterium
GGTTTTGCACAAATATGTTATGAATCGTTTCATTGAAAAAGAAGAATTACTAAAGATAATTAATGTATTAAAAGAAAAAGAGGCAATATAACAAGGGATTGCAACCGACACACTCTGCATGGGGATGGTTGGCAAACCCGGAAGATGGTGCTGCTGCGATGAATTCATCTTTCAATTGAAAAAAAAGATAAAGGATCATGGTGTCAGATCAGGTACCCGTTCCGGTGAATTCATTCCGGGTTCCATTTGGGAATTGACCATTCAGCCTTATGAATGTACGGGTAAACATTTTTCCATTTGATTTTACGTTGGCTCAAAAACGAGGAAGCCGTTAACACTGCACCGCAACGGTGTAAAAGGGTTTTGATAAATGGAATGGAAAGAAAAGCACGTTGTTTTTATGGTGGGATTGCATTGGGGTGGAACGGTAGTGCTGCCCCGGATTTTGCGGGAACATTACCAACTTGATTTGCTGGTGGTTGCGCGGTTACCGGCCACTGACCGGATTCACCGCCCGCTTGAAGACCCTAGAAACCCGCGCGCAACAATTTGGCTATTCCCTCCTCCCCACCAATTAATGCCTGTGGATTGGGATAGCGTGACCGTTCCGTAACCCAGGTGGACTTCACCACCGGGAGGCGATACATGACCGGGAATGCTGTTCCTCTTGTGTATTGATACTGTTTGTTTTTGCCCAAGTGAGTCTGGTAATACTTTTACGGTTATCGAAACATTGCCGATAGAGAGGGTAGAATAATTTTTCATCCCATTATCTTGAAACAATTTATTTCACATTATTCCAATAACTGTATTGAATTTATCAAAATATCCACAGAAAAATTTTGAAATTATTGATGGAAATTTGTATAATAAAGCAAAAGCAATTGGGATTTGGGAGTTCGATATAATATTAATGTTATGCATAATGTATAATCAAAACAGAGAGGTGAAAAAATGGCTGATTATTATGTTAACAAAAAAGCCCAATCCACTGGTGAACATGAAGTCCATACTTCAACTTGCCCATATTTACCAGAACCTAATAATAGACAGTATTTAGGTACATTTTATAATTGTACAGATGCGATTGCCGAAGCAAAAAAATATTATACAAATGTTGATGGATGTTTTCATTGTTCAAAAGAATGTCATAAAAGATAAATTCAAAAAATTTTTAAATATTTACCTTTTCCCAAAACTATGAGTCTGTTAGAAATTTATTTAAAAGATTTAAGTTGGCCTGATAAAAAGAAATATCTTTTTGCGACAGGTAGAGAGTGGTGGAATTTAGCTCAAATCCAAATCACAAATATAGATGAAGGCTTTACAATTTATACTGATGCATATAAATATGCAGCTGATACATTGGTTGAGTATGCAAAAAGAGATAAGACTTCCATAAATTTTCTAATTTTTCCAATCTTATTTCTTTATCGTCATTATATTGAATTGGCACTTAAACAATTAATTTATACAGCTTCAAAATATTTAGATAATACCCAATATTCTTTTAATTCACATGATCTAATATCACTCTGGGAAACAACAAAGGAATTAATCCTTAAATTAGTTAATGTCATAGATGATTTTAATATTCCTAAAAATGAATTAATAGCTGTTGAAAATCAAATAAAGCAATTTGATTCACTTGATAGAAGTTCTATGACATTTAGGTATCCAATTGATAAGAATGGTAATGTATTTAAAAATCTTTCTGATTACATAAATATAGAAAACGTTCGTCAAATTATGGATGGACTTTTTTCATGGTTCTATGGATTGGTATGTTTTATTGATGAATATCAGGAATTAAAAAAACAATTGTAACAAGTACCTTAATAAATGCATAACAAGCGCATGCACCAAAATCTGCCACGCGGACGATGAATCGGCACTTTGGAAGTTTTTTGAGCGTGGCAAATCTGGTGATGCGCAGGTCGTTATACATAAAAGAAAAAATCGAATGAAGGAGAAAAGGATAAAGGAAAAATGTAGATAATTGTTCTTATACCATTAATTTGGAAGGATATGCATAAAAGCTATGCACAAGTGTTATGTAGCATATAAAGGAACGGTGAGAAGATTAGAAGAACAAAAATGAAATTGTTTTAAATAACTCAAGTAAAAGGATTATTTTTTTAATATGAAGAATGCCAATAAATTAAAAGCCATAGATTTTTTTTGTTCCGGCGGGGGAATGACTTACGGAATGCGTATGGCCGGAATAAATGTTATAGCAGGAATAGATAATGATCCCGATGTTAAGGAAACGTATGAAAAAAATAATCCGGGTACAACATTCATACTGGCTGATGTTTTCGAATTAACCGAACGGGATTTGGCCGAATATACCGGAATAAAAAAGAATGACGATGATTTGATACTGATAGGTTGCAGTCCGTGCCAGTATTGGTCGATTATTCGAACCGACAAAAAGAAATCTAAAAAATCAAAAGATTTGTTAAAAGAATTTCATCGTTTTGTTAAATATTATAATCCCGGGTTTGTAGTGGTTGAAAACGTCCCAGGCTTGGAAAAAAAGGCTGAAGAAAGCGGATTGAAAGAATTTGTTGATGATTTGAAAAGCAGAGGCTATCATGTACATTATGATATATTTAATTTGAATGAATACGGTGTTCCGCAAACAAGAAAACGATTTTCACTGATTGCTTCGAGAGTAACCGATGGCATTGTGAAACCGGAAAAACAAGATTATAAACCCGTGGTAGAAGATTTTATAGGAAAACATAACGGCTTCCCTGAAATTCCAGCCGGGCATGTAGACAAATCCGATTTTCAACATACGTCCGCAAAATTGAGTAAGGAGAATCTTGAAATTATAAAAAAAACGCCCAAAAAGGGAGGAATATCCGTAAAGAAACGAAAACATTTTAAGGGCAAAGGGTTCCCCGATAGTTATAGCAGAATGTCATGGGAAAAACCAGCGCCAACCATAACCACAAGATTTATCAGCTTTTCAAACGGCAGATTCGGACACCCGGAAGAAGATAGAGCCATCTCCTTAAGAGAAGGTGCTACTTTGCAAACATTTCCGAAAGATTATGTTTTTTACGCCAAGACTATGACAGCCAATGCCCGAATGATAGGGAACGCGGTACCACCTGAATTTGCGAGAAGAATCGGAGAAGCAATAATCAGAGAAGTTGAAAATGGAAAATAATTTTAAAATATCACCGAGAGTTTTAGCCCATTTAGGGGAAGACTTAATAAAGAATGAAAGTATTGCCCTTTTGGAATTAGTTAAGAACTCGTATGATGCTTGTGCTTCTATTTGTACTGTTGAATTTAATTTCAAAAATAATATTCTTAACGAGATAATTATTAAAGATAACGGTGTTGGAATGGATTTGGAGATAATTAAAAATGTTTGGCTTGTTATCGGTACGGATAATAAAAGAGATACTACCAAGCCTACTAAGTGCGGTAGAATTCCGTTAGGTGAAAAAGGAATAGGCCGACTTGGAATTCATAAGTTAGGGGAAAAAATAAGATTAGTTAGCAAAAGAAGTAATTCGAATGAAGTTGAACTTTATATTGACTGGACAAAATTAGAAAAAACAAAAGAAATAGAAGATTTTAAAATACAAATATCGGAAAACACAACTCCTAAAAATTTTATTAATACTACCGGAACAATAATAAAAATTACGGATCTTAAGGCAGATTGGGAGAGAAGACAATTAAGAGAAGTATATCGTTCCATAAATTCCTTAAATAGTCCGTTTGACAATACAAATGATAAATTTAAAGTTGTTGTCAGAAGTAATACCAATATATTTGAAGGACTTCCGAGTTTTCAAGATATTAAGAATGCGGCTTTATATTTTGGTAAATGTAAGATCGAAAACGACAGAATTACTAGTTTTAAATATGAGTTTAAACCATGGCCAACTCTAACAAGAATACAATCAGGCAGAATAAAAACCGAAAAAGATTTTGAAAGTTTTCAGCTTGAACTTTCAAAACGAGTTGATGGAAAAATTGAAAATTTTAGTCTGGAATCATTTAAAATAGGTAGAATCGATTTTGATATTGCAATATTTGATAATGATTCTCAAATATTAAATTATGCCAATATTGAAAAAAAATCAATACGTGATTATTTGAAAGAAAACGGAGGTATTAGAGTTTACCGCGACGGAGTAAGAGTATACGATTACGGAGAGAAAGAGAATGATTGGTTGGGTATAGATTTAAAAAGAGTTCATCGGGTCGGTGGGTATATAAGCAATCACATAGTCATAGGTGCCGTTAAACTTGAAGATCGAAGCAAGAGTAGTGATTTAAGAGAGAAAACAAACAGGGAAGGTTTTGTTGAAAACGAAGCATACGAAGCATTTAAAAATGCGGTTTTGTTTGCTTTGGATTTATTTGTAGCCGAGCGGAATATTGATAAAGAAAGATTAGCTGTTCTATATAAAAAGCATAAAGCAATAGAACCCGTGCTTTCCGATTTAAATGATGTAATTGAAATTGTAGAGAAAAAAGTTGAGAAAAAAGAAGTAAAAGATGAAATATTAAAATATCTTTCCAGAATTAATGATCAATATGCGGAGGTTAAATCTGTTTTAATTAGAAGTGCTAATGCAGGATTAAATTTAGCAGTTGTTATACATGAAATTGAGAAACTTATTGCCGGTTTGGTGGGGGCCATAAAACAAAAAAAATATGAAAATGCCGTTAATATAATAGCCCAATTGGAGAAAATTGTTCAAGGCTATTCCGTAATGATAAAAAATTCTGCAATAAAAAATGGTAAATTATCCGATATTGTTGATATTGCTTTTAATAATTACGATTTTCGTTTCAAAGATCATAAGGTATTTACAATAACAAATGATAGCGATTTGAAAGGATTTTATGCAAAAAGCGAAGCTGTTTCCGTTTTGACCAATCTTCTGGATAATTCTTTATTTTGGCTTTCATATTCAAGAACTAAAAACAGAGCAATTTCCGCTTATATTACCGATCAAATAAAAGGTTATAATTCCATAGTAGTTTCCGATAATGGGCCTGGATTTAAATTACCAACGGAAATTGCAATAAAACCTTTCATAACGGGGAAACCTAATGCGATTGGTTCTGGACTTGGTTTGCATATTGCCGATGAATTGATGAAATCTATGAAAGGTAAATTATTATTTTTGGATAAAAATGATATTATTTTGCCTAAAACTACCATTGAGCATGGTGCTACGAAAGCTATTATAGCTCTTTGTTTCAGAAAAGAAAAATGAAGATTTAATTATGTTGGAAGAATTCGTTGACAGCGTGTTAGTAATTGATGATAAAGAGGAAGAAATAGAGGGGTTGAAGGAATCACTGGAAAAAAAAGATATTTGGGTAAAATATTTGTCACCTAATGATTGTAAAAAAAGAATAAAATCCAGGAAATTACTTTTTTTGGATTTACATATAGAAGAGACAGCCGGTAACCAACTTGCAACTCATATTTCAAAAATAAGATTTATATTAAGAACAATAATTTCAAACGAGAATAGCGCGTACGGATTAATTATATGGACGAATCACATAGAAGAGATAAACGACTTTAAAAATAGAATTAAGAATGATGATGAATATTTGAAGCCATTGTTCATTATCGGCCTAAGTAAGCGTAAATATATTGAAAACGGTTATGATAATCTTTTAAGTGATATTGAAGAAGAACTCAAAAAAAGTACCGCTGCAAACTTTTTTATTAATTGGAGTAATTTAATTCAAAAAGGGAAAGACAAAGCAATAACTTCAATTTTTGAACTTGTGCCTGATTATAGCAAGCAGGATAAAAATATAGAGTTTTTATTGTTCAAGATGGCACAAAACTATACGGGAATCCCTGTTGATAAAATAGATAATGACTATCCGTTGAGTGTAGATGCAATTAAAGCATTTAATGATTTACTTGTTTATGAAATAAATTCAATTGCAAGTAACTTAACCTTTTTAAATGAGCCCGGCAATATAAAATTTGAGGCCGAAGATGGTAGAAATATTCAATCAAATACTAAAATATCTAATGTCGGTGATGAACTAATTGGTGTATTCTCTGAGTTTAATTCAAAAATGTTAATTGATTATGTAAATATTAAACAAGATAAAGTAATTCCCGGTAATGTTTATGAAATTAAAAAAGCAGATTCGGAATGGATACATCCAGATTTACCCGAAGGAGCAATACCTATTATTATCGAGATGACACCACCTTGTGATTTCTCAAATAAAAAAACATTATATCCTCGTGTTTTATCGGGATACATTGTAAATTTTGATTTAGATAGTATGCAAAAAAAGAAACCGGAAAGATTATATGCTGAACTTTGGCCAATTAAACTATTTGATCAAGAAAAAATGCAAGCAATATTTTTTGATTTTAGTATTATAGGATTTGTAAAAGAAGATGATTTGAAAGATAAAAATAAATATAAGCTTATCTTTCGAGTTAAAGACATACTCTTTGCAGATATTTTACAAAAAATGACTTCCTATATGTCAAGATTGGGCTTGCCTATAATAAGATAAAATGACTGATATTTATTCCCAAAAAAAACGTTCTGAAATAATGTCCAAAATTTCGGGAAAAGAAACAAAACCCGAAATATTGGTAAGAAGGTTCTTATTTGCCAACGGTTTCAGATACAGAAAAAACGATAAAAGATATCCGGGCAAACCGGATATTGTTTTGCCCAAATATAAAACCGTTATTTTCGTTCACGGTTGCTTTTGGCACGGGCATGACTGCCCTGCAGGCAAATTACCCGAATCAAACAAAAAATTTTGGGAAGAAAAAATAGCCGGTAATGTCGAAAGAGACAAAAGAAATAAAGCCGAATTGGAAAATTCGGGATGGAAAGTTATTACAATTTGGCAATGTGAATTGAAAAACAAGGAAGTAAGAGAAAAGACTTTAAATGAATTGGCAAATACGCTACACAACAATACCTACCAGTAATGAGGATAAAATGGAAATAAGGGCAGTATCACAATAAATAAAATTAGTAATGAAATTAGAGTGTGAAGTTTCAATATCCCGTACTATGCATAGAGCCGGAACGTTGATAAAAACAAAGAAATGTATAACAAATTGCTGCAGTGGATTTTTGCTCGCTATGCTCGTCAAAACCACTGAGCTTGGACGTTATGCTAAAAAATTAGGAGCTTGATTATGACAAAATTACTTGAAAAAGCGTTTAAAGAAGCATCGAAATTACCAGAATTCGAACAAAATGCTCTTGCACGCTGGTTGATCGATGAAATTATATCTGAAAAAAATGGGAAAAATTATTTGCTGATTCAGAAGATGAATTAGATAAACTTGCAGATGAAGCTCTTATGGAACATGCAAAAGGTAAGACAAAACCATTGGATGTTGATAATCTGTGATATCCCATACAACAGAACAGTTTCGTAAGCTCCTGGCTCAATTACCAAAGGAGATCCAAAAGCAAAAGAAGCGTATCGCCAGTTTGAAAAAGACCCCTATCGCCCAAGTCTACGTTTCAAACGGGTTCATTCTAAACGTCCTGTCTATGCCGTTCGCATATTAAAAGACTATCGGGCATTGGGTGTGCTGCGAAACAATGAAATAATCTGGTTCTGGATAGGATCGCATTCAGATTATGACAGGATATTAAAAGAAATGAGAAAGGCATACCAATTGGGTTTACTTTACTGCTGTTCAGCCGGATCTCCATCGCGGCAGGTGAACTTGTTGTTAAAGTATAAGTAGCCCTCCCCCAAACACCCCCACTACTCCACCGTGACGCTTTTGGCCAGGTTGCGGGGCTGGTCCACATCGCAGCCGCGCATAACCGCGATGTGGTACGCCAACAACTGCAGGGGAATGATGG
>JALVEG010000518.1 GCA_027031145.1 Saprospiraceae bacterium
GGATATAGTAAGTTGGGCAGTGGTAGTTCCCGAATATTTTCCTCCGTCAGACAATGCCGTACCATCTTTGTACCACTGATATGTGGATATTGTACCGGTAGCTGTGACGGAAAATACTGCCTGCTTGCCTCTACCTATTTCGATAGATTGCGGTTGGGCAGTGATAGATATCAATGGCTTTACTGTCAAGGTTGCTGCATCGCCGGTGACAGTGCCGCAAGTACCCGAAACCACACAGGTATAATTGCCTGCATCTCCGGTGGTAGTGCTATTTATGGTATAAGTAGCTGATGTAGCTCCCGGTATATCCGCATTATCTTTTTGCCATTGGTAACCGATATTGTCTCCTGTGGCTTCTAAGGCAAATGTAGCTGAATGTCCTTCGCATACTGTTTGCGATTGAGCTTGTGAGGTGATTGTGGTATTTGCAACAATTGTCAATGTTGCTGCATCGCTGGTGACAGTACCGCCATCTCCTGATACCATACATCTGTATTCTCCTGCATCGGATGTTGTTACGGCAGTGATGGTATAGTTATTTGAAGTAGCACCGGGTATATCCTGATTATCCTTTTGCCATTGGTAGCTTAGGTTTTTACCGGCAGCAGTAATAACGAAAGTGGCATTATCTCCAAGACAAACGGACTTTCCAACAGGTTGGGCTGTGATGGATGTAGGTACTGTGGCAGAAAGATTTTCCCACCATTTTATTCCTTGTGATGTTGTACATATATCCATATCTCCGTCATTATCCATATCGCTTAATAATAAATCATATTCCTCATTTTCAGGAATCAATACTTGTTTATTAAAATTCATTTCAGGAGTTCCATCATTCCACCAAACATATATACTATCTAAATATGAACTACAAATAATATCAAAATCTCCATCCATATCCAAATCATTTAACTTAACAGTTAACGGATCTGAAAAATAAGAAATCATACTTCTTGTAAATTGTGGTTTATCGCCTCCCATATTCTCAAATTTATCTATATGATTATCTATTAATGCAATTATATCATAATCCCCGTCATTATCAAAATCAATTATATCCAAACTTTCGCAATCTATCCAGTTTTCCGTATCTTCATAAATAATATGTTTACTAAACACCGTCGGCAAAATACTTTTTCTTTTAAGATAAAGCATTGTTTGTTCTCCTGTTGAATTTGAGTTTGATGTGACTATATCCAAATCTCCATCTTTATCAAAATCAATAATCTTCAATGTTGTTGGCTGCCAATATTCTGTTAGAATTTCATGATTTGTGAAATTCTGACTACCATCATTTTCCAGCCATAAGATATATCCATTTTCCCAAGAACTTGCAACTATATCAAGGTCTCCGTCTTCATCAAAATCCAAAACTTGTATTTTATCCGCTTTCACATAATTTTGATTTAATACAATCTTTTGATAATCGCTATTTGTTCCGTCATTTTGCCACCATTCAAATCCATTGTTAGAACTTGTTATCAAGTCATTATCTCCATCTTGGTCCAAATCTGTTACAGCCAAATAATAACTCTCAAAATCAAGCAATGTATGAAATGTAAAAGTCAATGAATCGTCGATGTTACTTTCCCACCAATAAGTCTTTGTACCAAAATAATCCGGCATCAAAATTATATCTTTGTCTCCATCCCCTTCCAAATCAGCAACTACTCCGGCACCGTAGGTATTTCCACCAATTTCATGCTTCTTAAATTGAACTTGGGAAATTCCAAGATTGCTTATTATTAATAAAAACGCAATAATTAATAATGTTTTTTCTTTTCTCATTTTAAAAATTTTTATTTATGTTTAAAAAATTAATTCCCTAAGTTTTGTCCAGTTGCTGTATTTTGATTGGGACTGATATCTATTATCACTGCATCGGTTAGTTTTGTATATCCGCCGTCTTCCCAACTTGCCATTACACGATAATAATATTTAAAGCGCGGCT
>JALVEG010000519.1 GCA_027031145.1 Saprospiraceae bacterium
CTAGATTTTTCATTTGTTTTTTCTTATGTTTTTCGTCAATATCTTTAACTAATGATTTTAAAGTATAATCTTCACGAACTATAAAAATGGCAATATCGGCATATTTTTGTAATTCCATGGCATCGGATACCAAACCCATAGGTGGGGTGTCTATAATGATTTGATCATATTTAGCTGAGAGTTGTTCAAACAATTCGGCAGTTAAGTCATTTAGTATTAATTCGGAAGGATTAGGCGGGACTTTTCCGGATAAAATCAAATCTAAGTTTTCGACACCGGTAGGCACAATAATGTCATCTAAATGAGCCAATCCGCTTAAATAATGAGATAAACCCAAATGTTCACTTTGTGCTTCGTTAAAATATTCTTTAAACTTTGGTTTACGTAAATCAAATTCCAGGACCACTGTTTTTTTATTACTGATAGCTTGCACAATAGCCAAATTTGAAGATACAAAGGTTTTGCCTTCTCCTGAAATACTCGAAGTAATTAAAACGGTATGTGACTTCTTGTTAGCAGGAAACATAAATCGTAAGGCGGAACGTAATGAACGGAATGACTCTGATATAATGTCATCGGGATGATTTAATACAGGCAAGTTGCCCTTTTTGTCCCAGTGATATACCTGTCCTATTATAGGTGTGTCCGTAAGGTTTTCAACATCTGAAATGTCATGTATCTTGTTATCAAGAAAAAATATGATAATGATAATTAATGCCGGAATCAATAATCCGGCTGCTAACGCAATCAAATAATTTGTTTTCCGGTTAGGAGCTACCGGTGCTTGCCCGACATCCTTGGCTTTATCAATGATTTTTAAATCAGAAACGTTAGAGGCTTTGACAATTCCTGCTTCATTACGTTTTTGCAACAGGGTATTATAAATTTCTTGTTTTAAATCATATTTACGTTTTAAACCCAGTAATATTTGTTTTTCCTCAGGCAGTTTGTTGATTTGAGCTTCAATATTATTTATTTTATTATTGATCAAGTTCATTTCTTGATCAAGCGCATGTAAAGCGGATTGGACGGTTTGCAATAAGGATTGGCGTAATGATTCTATCTCTAAATCTAGACGTTGAATTACCGGAGAATCCGTTTGAAAATGGGTTAATTCATTTTTACGCTTTACGGCTAATTGTGTAATATGTCCTACTTTTTCTATTATAGTAGGATCGTCTATTCCGACTACTGTTGGTGCCGGTAAGTTTTCATAATTATTCTTATTGTTGAGATAATCCAGCAATTGTTCATAGTATAATTTTTTTAGAGTAACTGCGCTTTTAGTTTGATCAAAAGAAGAAATTTTTTCAAAAAGTTTGGCTGTCGGATCATCTAGGTTTAAAATAGTTTTATTACTGATAAAATCTTTTAATTCGCGTGCAGCAACTGATAAATCCTTGGTTATATATTTTAAAGTAGAATCAATAAATTTAATAGTATTTAAGGCAAATTTATTCTTGTCATCTAGTATTTGTTTTTGCAGCATATTGGCAGTTGTGTTGAGATAATCTGCAATCTCATCTTTATTTTGCCCACGTAATTTTAATACCAATATAGATGAATTTTTATTCTTATTTTTGACTATTAAACGGTCTTTCATTGCCGAAACAACATGGTTGAAATCTTTTAAAGTCAGTTGATAAACAGCATTGTTCTCAATATTGACTTTTGTGTTTCTAAGAAAAGTTCCAGATAAGAAACCTAAATCAACAGGTTCATCAAAATTAAAGGTTTTAGTAAGGGGTTTTACCGACGCTTTTTTACTGACCTTGTCATTATATTGATACAGTGTCGCTTGGTTTTCATCCGGATTAAAATTGATTTGAAATTGTTGATCGTTTAATATTTTAACTTCAAAAGGGACATTAATAACTTGCCATTTAGAAGTATCCGGTTGGAATATAAAAGGACTTTTTTGATAAAGATCGATCCAAT
>JALVEG010000520.1 GCA_027031145.1 Saprospiraceae bacterium
CATTCGGCTGTTGGTGGTTATTTGTTTTGCTGTTTTCCTGTTGATTCAAACTGTTGCTTTTTGTGTTTTTTATGCCTGTATTTAAACCAGTTGTTACATAAATAATAATTGCAACCAATAAGATAACAGGAGCAATAATCCACCAAGCCGGATATTTCCTGTCTTTCTTATCTAATTTTTTTTCAATACCGGACCATAATTTATCTGTGTCGATCTGCAATTCCAGATCTCCAAACATATCTCTTATGTCCTTTTCAAATTCTCCCATATCAAATTGCCATTTTTTGAATTTCAAATATTTTTTCTCTTAACATTTTTTTTGCTCTTGTCAATATAGCTCTGGAACTACTTTCTTTTTGTTCTATTACTTTAGCTATTTCCCTGTGACTATATCCGTCTATAACATACATATTGAAAACCTGACGGTAAATATCGGGAAGTTCATTTATTATCTTCATAATATCATCCACATCAAACTTTCCGTAAATCTCAGGCATTTCATCTCTGTCATCCTGTTTTGTTTCAGGCATTACTTCTTTTGTTCTGTATGATTTTCTTATCTTTTGTAATGCCGTATTTATAGTTATCTGTCTCATCCATGCCTTAAGGGCATAGGGTTCTGATCTGAAATTTTGAATATTACCAAAGATTGCAATAAAAGCTTCCTGAGTAACATCGTTAGCTTCATGATCATCACGCATATACCTTTTGCTGATGGCAAAAAGATATGGCGCAAAGGTATCAACGAGGTTCTTTTGAGCCCGCCTGTCATTATTTTTACACCCTATGATCAAATCTTTTAATTCCAAATCTATGTCTATGTTCGTTTTATTAAAAAAGTGCCGGCAATGTTAAACTTACAATATTAAGAACGAAAAACCATTAATTAAATTAATTCATGCCGGCACAAGGTTGCTAATCTGTATAAATTGAATAATCTATTTTTAAATAAGCAGAATCCAAAGTAACATCTCCATCTTTATGTTTTGCCCATCCTTCAATATACCCTCTCATCATTCCATCTTTCCTGAATTCTATAACTTTTATTTTTTGTTCTTTGTTTTCTAACGGATAAATCCTGTTATCGCCTTTATTATTAAGGATTATTGTATAACTAAAATTATTATAATTGTAATTTCCATTAATACCCTGGAAATTGAAAAATCCAAGATCAAAATAGTAATTATCATTTTTAAAAACCAAAGCCATTACAGGAGGTTCATTGTAATCGTATGAATCCAATTTCAATAATTGTCTTTCATCGCCATATCTTAATAAAGCAAATGATTCCGGACATAGATAAACATTTTGTAAATCAATAACATTCTCTACATTAGATGAATGTATCCCTGAATTTGATTTGTTATCCAGATTGGTAGTAAACCAAAATAATTCATCTTCCTTTTCCTCAACAATAATATCTCTATCCAGCTTGCCTTCATCAATATAATAAAATAAGGAGCTGTTTTCTTTTAGAATCGTGACATATCCATTTTGAATAATATTGTCATCACAATCATAAAAATTTCCGGTTATTCTGACGGTTTTTGATTTTACCGGAACTGATATTTTTGAAATATCTGTTGAAATTTTTGTTTCTATTTTTTTATTTTTCAAATAAATATCGATATCACTTTCTGATTCTTTTGGTAAAAAACAGAAAATTCCCCCATTACTGTTGCTGTGGATGTCTAATTTGAAATTGTTTTCAAAAGAATTTATTTCAGTTTTTATAAAAGGTAACAGCTCACCATTTTCGGATTTTAAAGTAAATTCTACAGAATTAATATCGAATGGCTCCGCAAAATTCCAATATCCTGATTCACTTACATCTACAGTATAATATCGGTTATCATAATCAAATACAGCTTCACCTTTCTCCAACCACTTATCTTTATTGTAGTCAAAATGCCAAACAGGTATCTTATCTGGTAAGTT
>JALVEG010000521.1 GCA_027031145.1 Saprospiraceae bacterium
CCTCGCCGGCGGCTTCGCACTTCTGGCCTATATCTCTTTAGGGTATGTAGCTTATCAAGTAGGTGATATGACTCTCTTGGAGATTATCTTTATCAACATCGCAGCACTTATAGGATTTTTACTGCTTAACTTTCCGAAAGGCAAAATCTTCTTGGGAGATGGGGGTGCATACTTTTTAGGATTTTCTTTGGCTGCTATATCGCTTCTTTTACATCATAACCACCCAGATATAGTCTCTCAATGGTATCCTTTAGCTCTGCTCATCTATCCAGTATTTGAGCTTGGATTCAGTATATATCGTAGGAAATTTTTGGAGAAAAAGGAAGCTACCTTACATGACAATAACCATTTACATCAATTAGTCTATAGAAATATCACTAAAAATAATCCTCTCACAACTATTTATATCCTCAAATATGTCGCTCTCGCTATTTTGGCAAGCGCAATTTTTTATGAGAAAGATTGGGGGCAGTTATTTATTATTGGACTGATTGGATTTATTTATTTAAAAAAATATTTTTCAAATATCAATCCCAGATATTAATTATCTTTTATTCCAAACCCCACAAAAATCCAAAACTTTTTTATTTATGATATTTAAATTTCTAAACTCTTTATGTGCTACCAAGAAAACTATCACATCCGCTTCTTGTATTGCAATCTTGAAATCATAAATTTCAAACTCATCAAACTTTTCGATATTTGGCTCAACTGCCAATATATCCAACTTTTCTGCCATTAATCTTTTAGCAATATATAGTGCTGGCGATTCACGTAAATCATCTATATCTGGTTTAAAAGCCAACCCCATACAAGCTACTTTTGGCTTTTTCCCAAGCTCTATTTCAAACTTTAGAACTTCGTTTTTGATTTTTTCTATCACCCATTCTGTCTTGTAATTGTTGACCTCTCTTGCAGTTCGAATAAGCTTGGCTTTATCTTGCGCGTCAGAAACGATAAACCATGGATCAACTGCTATACAATGCCCTCCTACTCCAACTCCAGGATATAAAATATTTACTCTTGGATGCCTATTTGCAAGCTCTCTCAATTCCCATACATTGATACCATATTTATCACAAATAATACTAAGTTCATTTGCAAACGCAATGTTCACATCCCTAAAGCTATTTTCTGTTAGTTTACAAAGTTCAGCTGTTTTGGCATCAGTTTCTAAAACTTCTCCAGTCACAAAATTCTTATAAAAATTTGCAGCCTTCTTTGTAGATTTTTCGTCTATTCCTCCCACTATCCTATCATTTTCCACTAGCTCTTGCATAATTTTGCCCGGCAATACTCTTTCTGGACAATGTGCTATATAAACTTCATCAATATCTACTCCATACTCTTTTAAAACTTGAGCCACTTTTTCAGTAGTTCCTACAGGTGATGTAGACTCCAAAATAATAATATTTTCTTTTTTTATATATGGAGCAATTGCTTTCGTTGCATCTATTACATAATTGATATTTGGAGTTGGAATATCATACCCTTTTTGGTGAAAAGGTGTTGGCACAGCTATAATAAATACATCCGCATTTGCTGGTTTAGTATCTGCTCTTAATTTTCCACTATTAAGTGCTGCTTTGACAAAAGTATCTAAATCGGGCTCTACTATATGGATTTTTCCTTGATTGATAGTATTTACGACATCTTGTTGAATATCTACCCCATGCACTTCATAGCCTCTATTAGCTAAAAGTGCAGCCGTAGGCAATCCTATATACCCAAGTCCTACTACACATACTTTCTCCATCTACTTTCCTTTGTAATTTTTCAAAAACTCCACAATCCTTTTACTCGCTTTTCCGTCTCCGTAAGGATTGTGTGCTTTGTTCATTTTCTCATACTTTTTTGCATCGTCGATGAGCCTTTGCGTCTCATTTATGATTTTTTTTGGTTTTGTTCCTACTAGTTTTACCCTGCCGGCTTGT
>JALVEG010000522.1 GCA_027031145.1 Saprospiraceae bacterium
TCAACTGCAATATCATAATTATTTATTAGTTCTATTATAGCTCCTGCCATTGACCATGGATCACCATTTTGAATAATTAATCCTTCTTTACCATTTTCTAATCTTGAGCTAGTACCTCCTGCTAATGTAGATATCGTAGGCAATCCAAGTATCATTGCTTCACTTAAAGTAATCGAACTATTTTCTATATGAGAAGGCATTATGTATATATTGGTTTCTGATAGAACATCTAGAATTTCATTCTCATTTAATCCTCCCCATAATTTAATTTTAGTATTATAAAACTCTTCCTTAAGCATTTTTCTTACAATCCTTAAAATACTATTTGACTTCGTAACACCTATTATATTCCATTCATAATCAACATTCAAATCACTCAAGAGTTTTGCTGCTTTGTAAACAACTTCCAGACCTTTGTATAAAGCTGGTCGTGTAACTGTTGTTAATATTACTTTCCCATTCAATTTGGGTTTTAATATTTCAGCAGTATAGAATTTTTCTCTTAAAAGTTCATCATTATAAAAATATTTAGCATTTGGAGCCAATATGGAAGCAATTCTTCTATCCCAATCAGTCCGTCCAATGATATAATTTAATGAGTGTAATATCTTAATTTCTCTCTTTGCTCTTTTATTAAATATTTTATAAGAATTATACATACCAGAAAATAACAGATTTTTATATATATCCTCATATAAAATTGATTGAAGTTTTGAAATTCCACTAAAATATTTCCAATCACAAACTGTCAAATTACCTTGAATTGACAAAACGACAGGAATTTCTACAAATTTCACAATTAATCCAAAATCTTGCTCTGAACCAAATACATGAATAATATTTGGCCTGAAGTCATTTACTACCTTAAGATACTTATCAATATATTCATAATAAATTATTTTCCTATTTATTCGCTGAATCAGCCTTTTAAACCTATTATTATTTGTATTAAAAATAGGGAAATATGATACTCCTTCTATTTTTTTATTAGGTAAAACTTCGTTTGATTTAAAAACGACTCCAAGCTCAAATTCAATTTTCTCCTTTTTAAATGCAGAAACTAGAGCCTGCATCCAAGTACCACTTAATTGTTTTCCTTTCACACCTCTACTTGAATAACCAGCATCAGTATTAGAAAACCAAAGTATTCTTAATTTTCTATTTATTCCATATTCCATAAGCATTATTATTAATAAGTTTAAAAACCTGTACTGATTCTATAATTAATGAAGGTAACTGAATCAGCAACATTGATAAAACTATTCCAACAGCACCATATATATCTCCTAACAAATATACGAGAGGAAGAAATAGAATTAGCTTAACTGTGTTTACATATACCCCTAAATGAAGCTTCCCAAAACCATTAATAAAGGTTGAAAATGGGGCTATTAAAACCTGTTGAATTAAATATAGAAGAATAACAAAACTTAGATTTCTAGGAATAACTAACTTATCTCCTATCCAAGCATGAAAAACATAAGATCTAAAAGAAAATGCCATTACTAATAATACAACCATTAATATAGAAAGTAAATTTAATTTTTTCAAGCTATTTTTTAACCAGATAAAATCTCCCTTTGAATATGCATCTGTTACAGCTGACCAAAATGGCACTAAAATTATACTGAATCCCATATTAATAATAAAAAAATACTTAAATGCAATATTGTAAGCAGCAACTGTTTCATTATTTGAAAAATGAGCGATAAAAAAATTAGTAGTTGAAAAAAATACAACACCTACTAATTGAAAATAAAAAAATTTAAATCCTAGTGACAATAAATCCCTTGACTTAGACAAGTCAACATACTCAATCGAAGGCAAATACATCCTATAATCTTTAGAAAAAAAATAAATAGTTGCAATTGCTAAAACTATAACGGGAACCGCACTAAGAACTAAAGCCAAGTTTATCAAAGATCCATCTGATGTCTTCGTGAGAATATATATAAATATTAGTGCTAATAAATTACCTAAAGGTCCAAATGCATTATTAATTGCTGGTCGTTGATCTGCTAGCAATATCGTTCCAATTAATTTAAAGAAAAACCTCAAAATAAAAAAAATAAAAACTATTAGTGCAACTCCCCCTAATTCTTGTTGCCCCACAGCACTAGTGTTTAATATTTTTTGCCAATTTAAAAATGGATTAATAAATATAAAAATTAAAATTACAATTAAAAAAACTATCCCTAAAATTGCATATGTCGTACTAACATATGTTCTAGCTAACCTATGATTATTATTAGCCAATGCCTCTGCAAATCTGTTTCTTAAACCATTCCCCAAACCTATATCAAAAAAAGAAAACCAAGCTAAAATAGAGCTTAACGTCAACCATATACCATATCGTTCTGCATCTAGATAGTTAAGTATTAAAGGAACGAAAGCAAGCCCCACCGCAATGCTAACTCCCTTTAAAAAAAGAGAGTATAATATATGTTTTTTAGCTTTTACAGTCCTTTCATTTCCTCTAAAAAAATTCTCAATATACTTTCTAATCCTATTCATTTATCCCCCACCATTTATTACTCAATTTAGTATTCCCCAGAATAAATTTCACCACACGCCAAGAAGTATCCGGAATGAAATATTCTTTAGGGTACTTATTATCTAAGATAAAAGATAAAAGTTCAAAGTTCAAAGTATTACCATCTACACTACTTTTATCTTTTTCATTTTTACTTTTGTCTTTTATATTTTTACTTTTGTCTTTTGTCTTTTTCATCTTGTTTTCAAACTCATCTATCACCGTAGCTATAGCATTCAAAACCACATCCGGGTCAAATCCTGTTAATATTATTTTTCCTGCGTCTTGTGCTTCCGGTCTTTCCATGGATTGGCGTAGGCTGATAGCAGGAAAGTTGAGCATAGTGGATTCTTCGCTAATGGTGCCGCTGTCGGAAATAGTACAGATAGCGTTTTTTTGTAAGGCTATGTAATCTGTGAAGCCGAAGGGTTTCATGTAATGGATGAGTGGGTTTGAATGGAACACTGATGACGCGGATTTAGCGGATTTTCGCAGATTTTCTATGCGTTTATGGGTACGGGGATGGGTCGAGACTATTATTGGTAGTTTGTATTGTTCTGCAAGCTTATCTAATACTGTTAATATTTTTTCAAGATTCTCCGGGTTATCAACATTTTCCTCTCTGTGGACGGAGACCATAAAGTATTTTTTGGATTTTATTGGGAACACGGATGACGCGGATTTAGCGGATTTTCGCAGATTTTTTTCGTTTGATAATTGATTGCTTAAGGTTTCTAAAATATTGGAATCCTTTATTTTTTTCATGTTTTGTTGAAGGACTTCGTACATCGGTGAACCGGTTAAATAGATTCTTCTGTGTGGTAATCCTTCAGAAATAAGATGACGCCTTGCATGTTCGGTATAAACAAGATTAAAATCAGCAATATGGTCGATAATTCTACGGTTTATCTCTTCAGGTACATTGAAATCAAAACTACGGTTTCCTGCTTCCATGTGAAATATCGGGATATGCTTTCGTTTTGCCATATAAGCAGAAAGGCATGAATTCGTATCGCCCAAAACTAAAAGTGCATCGGGTTTTTCCAACTCGATAATCTCTTCAGTCTTCTTAAATATATCACCAATAGCTGCACCAAGTGAATCACGACTTACATTCATAAAATGATCAGGCTTACGAAGTCCCAGGTCTTCAAAGAAAATCTCGTTTAGTTCGTAATCGTAATTTTGACCTGTATGGACGAATACTTGGTCAGTATATTTATCGAGTAGCTTAATGGTTGCCGATAACCTGATAATCTCAGGTCTGGTACCAACTACTGTCATTACTTTTAATTTTTTCATGTTTTTTATTTTTGAACGCGGATGACGCTGATTCAACGGATTATCACTGATTTTTATCTGTGTATATCCGTAGCATTTGTGTTATCCGTGTTCTATTTTATACCTTTTCATAGAAAGTATCCGGGTCGTCTGGATTATAATGCTCATTTATCCAAAAAATCGTATAAAGATCTTCATCTCCAATATTCGTAATATTATGAGTGTACCATATAGGCATATCAACAAACGATGGATTTTCTCCGTCTAATTCAAAACTTAATACTTCGCCTGTTCCGATTCTTCTTAATTCAATTTTTGCTTTTCCTTTAATCACAGCAAATCTCTCGGCTTTTCGAGTGTGAAAATGATTGCCTCGTGTTATTCCAGGAACTGTAGTGGAAAATGACACCTGCCCTCCACTATTCAATTTCACCAACTCAACAAAACTTCCTCTATCATCGGAATGTTTAGTTAGATGAAAGGGGAAAAAACTATTATGGTCAATGTAGCAAAGAAAAGTGTTAAAAAGGTTTCTTTCAAATTCGTTATCCAGATTTGGGATAATTCCTTTTTTAAAGTAGTTCTCTTTATATTTTTCTAGCAGACTAAGGACTTTGGATACTTTTATTTTTGATGTATGAGGCACTTTAATTATTGAACACGGATGACGCAGATTTAACTGATTTTCACGTATTCTTTCATCTGTGGATATCCGTCCAATCCGTGTTATCCGTGTTCCCATAATATTTTTCCAAAATTCTTGAACTAATTCCCCAACATAAATCAATTTTACTTCGCTATCAACATCAATCTTTGGTTGTTCATCATGTGTGAGTTGATGACAGAAAGTAGCAATAAATGAATTATAATAGGGATGCCCAAAAGGACCAAAGACATTTGGAATAATCAATCCGGTAAATTGAGTATTATTCCTTACAGCCCACTCCTCCAAAAGTTTCCTGCCTTCCAATTTTGATTTCCCATAAAGATTGTCTCTTTCTTCCTGTGTTGACGATGAGAATAATATATGTGGAGTAGATGCTGTTTCTTCGCAAGCAATTATAAGTTTCTGAACTAATTCGATGTTGGTTTTATACAATTCTTCCGGATCATTATGTCGATTCATAGCTGCTAAATGAACTATTACATCGCAGGATTTTACAAAATCTTTTAGTTTTTCTTCTTGCTGGAAATATTCATCTTTAAATGGAATACGCTCTACTTCTTCTTGTAATCCAAGATAGTTATAAAGATGTGTGCCGACAAAGCCTGACTGTCCTGTAATACCTACTTTCATAATATTTTTTTGAACACAGATGACACAGATTTAGCGGATTTTCACGGATTTATTAATCAGTGTTTTCTTTTTTGTCATTAGTGAATATTTTTCTTTTAAATTCCGGCTTTTTACCAAAATCAAGTAATAATCCTACTTCAATCCTGGTGGCTTTCAGATAATTTATCAATTGGAATTCATTGTCTTCCACTAAGGCTTCTGCTGCTTTATTTTCAATAATAATACATTCATCAATAACAATGTCCGCTCTATAATCTCCCACTAATTCACCTTCATAAAACACTTCTATTTTTTGCTCTTCCGTACAATAAAACCCCATTTTTTTTAATTCAATCAAAAGTGTTTTTTGATATACCTTTTCTAAAAAGCCATATCCAAGAGTATTATACACTTTATAAAATGCTTTTATTATTTTTCTTGTTTTATCCTCATAAAGCATGGTGATACTATTTGGGAACACAGATTACACCGATTAAACGGATTTTCACTGATTCGTATCTGTGATTATCCGCCAAATCCGTGTTATCCGTGTTCTAATCTATTCCAATTAAACCATAAATCAGAATCGAATCTTATCTTTTCATCAACTGATTTTCCTAGTTCAAATTCAGAGAACACAAGTACTTTTGAGTTTGGCTTTAGAGCTTTTAAACCATTGGCATACCCGGGAGGAATACTCAAAACCGGACTGTCTTTTTCATTCATTATTAAATGTTCTGCTTTAAGGTTTTTACTTGGATTATCCCAATCATCAATTTTTACCCATGCTATCACAAATGCGCCTTGTACCACAAAGAAAAACTTCTTTTCCAGTCTATGCCCTTGCCATGCTCTAACAGTTTCAGTATCCGGATGAGTAATAATATAAAACCTATTTACATCCTCAAAGGAAAACTCATTTGCATAGTTGATTTTTCCTCTTTCGTCCACATATTGCCCGCCTTTAATAATTCTAACCATAATATTTTAGGGAACACAGATTACACCGATTAAACGGATTTTCACTGATTCGTATCTGTGATTATCCGCCAAATCCGTGTCATCCGTGTTCTATTCTAGAAATTATAATTTATTTTTCATAATTATAAGTACAAATGAAACACTGATGACACAGATGCTACAGATTTTTACGGATTTCAATCCGCGATCATCCATCCAATCCGTGTTATCCGTGTTCTAAAAAACTTTTATCTTTTTACTTTTATCTTTTTACTTTTTACTTTTATCTTCCCAAGCCTAAATCCTCTCTAATAAACTCCAATTTCAACAATAACTTTTTAGTTCCCTCCACATCCAATCTCCTTGTATTATGTGAATGGTATTCCTCTATTTTTGTCATATCCGGTACTCCTTTGGAAAAATATCTTTCATAATTCAAATCTCTGGTATCTGCCGGAATACGAAAATAATCCCCCATATCTTCTGCCTTGACCATTTCTTCCCTATTGACAAGAGTCTCGTATAGTTTTTCTCCATGGCGTGTACCGATAATCTTAATTTCATTATCAGCATCATACAGTTCCAATAATGCTTTAGCTAAAGTTTCTATGGTTGCAGCAGGTGCTTTTTGCACAAACATATCACCGGGATTCCCATTTTGGAAAGCATACCATACCAGTTCTACAGCATCCTCCAAAGTCATCATAAACCTTGTCATATTGGGATCGGTAATTGTTATTGGTTTCCCTGATTTTATTTGCTCTACAAATAATGGTATAACAGAACCACGACTAGCCATCACATTACCATATCTGGTACCACACATTACAGGTTCTTTCACTCCCCTAGACATTGCAATCATGGTCTTTTCCATCATTGCTTTTGACAATCCCATAGCATTTATCGGATAAACAGCTTTATCGGTACTTAGAATAACTACATTTTTTACTTTATTTTGAATTGCAGCTTCCAAAACATTTTCAGCTCCAAGTACATTGGTTCTTACTGCCTCTATCGGGAAAAATTCACAAGATGGCACTTGTTTTAAAGCTGCTGCATGGAAGATATAATCCCCCCCCCTTACTACCCTTTCCACTGAACGGTAATCACGCACATCCCCAATGTAGAATTTCACTTTTGGATTATTTATTCTCTTTCGTAAGTCATCCTGTTTCTTCTCGTCCCTGCTAAAAATTCTTATTTCCTGAAACTCATCAGTATTTAGAAAACGGTTAAGGACGGCATTCCCAAAAGAGCCGGTGCCGCCGGTTATTAATAAAGTTTTATTCTTCATTATTAATTATTTCGTTATAGTTGCTTATTATTTCTATCATAGATTTAGTAAATAATAACACAAGTTTATATTCTATCCAGTTTTTAAAGAGTAGCAATTATTTCTCATAATTACTTACCGCACTTTTTAAACACATAATATTCTCAAAACTAATTCCTTAAGGCATATAGTAGAAATATTAGCACTATTTGACTCTTCCAACCAAGCCTTTGACTTTAGCTTTTCTACTTTTACCTGTAGGATTCTACAAATTTTCGCTGATGTTTCAAGTTTCAAGCAGTAGCAAAGCGAAAGCTTGAGCAAAGCGAAAGTCCCGAGTAAAGCGTGCCGAGGAATCCAGAGTAGCGAAGCGTACCTGGGATTCTTTGTTTGGACTCAGTCGCGCAATCGCACCATCGCTCACCCGTCGCACTAATCGCACCCTCTCAATCATTGCATCAGTCGCAAAAACCGCCT
>JALVEG010000523.1 GCA_027031145.1 Saprospiraceae bacterium
AAGATTCAATATTTTGGGGAGGACAAAAAATAACCAGAAAACTAAAACTAATAACACCATAAAAAGTAAAAATAAGGGATAAATGAGTGCACGTTTAGTAGTTCTAACGATATTATCTATTTTGAGCAAGTGTTCAGCCGCAGCTTCTAATGTCTGATCAAGACGTCCGCTTTCTTCACCTACTAAAACCAATGTCTGAATTATGGGTGCGAATATTTTTCCTTGATTTTTGAGGGCGTCAGAAAATGATTTGCCGCTTTCTATATCCCGAATTAATTTTTTAATCCCCTTAGTCAAAATGACAGACTCCGTCGTTTGAGCAAGGTCTTGAAGAGCGTCCAGTAGAGGAACACCGCCCCTTATCAAAAAGGCAAGATTCCGGCATAATTCAGCCAGTTCTCGTCGAGAAACTTTTTGCCTATTTAACGAGAAATTTAATAATTTACGTCTATAACTTTTGAGAATTAAACCCTTGCTTTTTAGATATCGAAATAGATGGCCTATATCTTCGAATTCTCCTTCGTCTTTTATTATTTGCCTTGTATTAGGATTAACAGCTTTATAAATATATAAAGGCATTATCCCAAGATCCTAGCTACTTCTTCTACAGTGGTACTGCCTTCTAAAATGCGCTCTTTAGCACTTTCTAAAATTGGTCTAAAACCTTTTTTTAAAGCAGCCTTTTTTAGCTGACTAACCGTAGCACCTTCTCCTAACAGGTTGCTAATTGTTTCGTCTATTGAGAATATTTCTGTAATGGCAATGCGCCCTAAATAGCCTGTATAGCGGCAATGAGAACAGCCTTTTCCGTGAAAATAGCTTTTTTCATCAGGAAGGTGATATTTGGCAAGTAGTTTATTATCTGGTTGATATTCTTCTTTACAATGAGGACAAATCTTACGTACTAATCGCTGAGCAGTTATTCCTAAAAGGGCACTACTCAATAAAGAATCTCCTATTCCCAAATCTCTTAACCGCTCTATAGCAGAAATAGAATCATTAGTGTGGAGGGTTGAAAGAAAAAGATGGCCAGTTAAAGCTGCCCTAATTCCCATAGAAGCTGTTTCTTCATCTCTTATTTCTCCTACCAAGATAACGTCTGGATCCTGGCGTAAGAAGTGTTTGATAGCGAGGGCAAAATTAAAGCCTATATCTTCTTTTATTTCTGTTTGACGAATAAGAGGGAAGCTATACTCAACTGGATCTTCCGCAGTTATAACATTTCGTTCTAATACGTCTATTAAGCGTAAGGCCGAATATAAAGTCGTTGTTTTTCCGCTTCCCGTTGGTCCCGTAATAAGGATCATGCCTTGGGGACTATTAAAAAGTTCTTCCAAAAGTTCAATTTCTTTTTGCGTAAATCCTAAATTATATAAATGAAGTACGGTGGCTTTTATTGGTAATATTCTAAGAACCATATTTTCACCATAGATACTTTTTACAGTGGAAACCCTTATATCATACTCTTCTCCTAAGAATTCGTAGCGCAAACGTCCATCTTGAGGGAGTCGCTGTTCTGCAATATCCATGCCAGCTTTAATCTTAATAAATGTTATTAACCTGCTATGTACATTTTTGGGTAAAACGAAAGCCAACTCTAAGATGCCATCTAGGCGACAATAAATTCGACAACTTTTTTCGGTAGGAGTAAGGTGAAGATCCGTTGCTCTCTGTGAGATAGCATAGACAAAAATATTGTGGAATAATTGTTCAATATTATATTCTGAATTCGGATTTGTTCTGATTTTTTCAGTCAATTCAGCAATTTCTTTTTCTGGTGGATGTTGTATTAAATAGTAATACCATTCAATTTTTCTCTTTATTTCAGATTTTGGGGCAATATATAATTTAATTTGTGTTTTTGCTGCAAGATTTACAATATTTATTGTTTTTTCGTCATAAGGGTCAGCAATAGCAATATGAAGA
>JALVEG010000524.1 GCA_027031145.1 Saprospiraceae bacterium
TGAAATATTATAATGCCATGCTGATGAAAAATCCGTATAAAAATTGGAAAAAGAAATAAAGCATAAAAAATTTGATCCTCTCGATATGAACAATTACAAAGTCGAGAGGCTTCCGGTAAGAGAAAAATCCGGATTTGAAAAAGTTATGGCTTTGGTAGGAGGACCTATTGCCATAATTGCATTTATATTGCTATATTGGTTTGTTAATATCCCGTTTTTATCAGAAATAGATGTTTCCGGATTAAGCAAATCTGCTTTAAAACGTCTTGGTGAACTTGGGCCGGAAGGATTTTCCAGAGCAAATTATGCTATGTTGGCAATATTTGTGTCTGCAATTATTTTATGGATAACGGAAGCGGTGCCCAATTATCTAACCTCCTTAATCTTGATCATTACAATGGTTTTGACCAGTGTTGTTACTGAAGTAGATGCATATCATCAATTGGGACACAAAGTTATGTGGCTGAATATCTTGTCTTTCATTTTGGCAAGTATGCTTGTGAAAACAAGGGTTGCCAAAAGATTTGCTCTGTGGTTTATCGTTAGGTTTGGTAAGAATGCTTCCAGTATCTTTTTGAGCTTTATTATTATCAATATTGTACTTTCAGCATTTATATCAGCAACAACAGCAAAAGCGGCTATTCTATTGCCTATTTTTATGGTGATAGCTGCCGTATATGGTGCAACAGGAGGAAAAAACAGGAATAATTTTGGAAGAAATCTTATTTTACAAAATTTGTTCCAAATCAATGTTAGTGCAAGTGGTTTTATAACCGGCTCAGGAGCAAATTTATTGGCTGGGGCGATGATCGCAGGAGCAATTGGAAGTCCGGATTTTTTATATTTTGATTGGATGGTTGCTTCATTTCCAATAGCTGTTGTATTAATTCTTATTGGATGGTTTGTCGGAACAAAGATCATTTTTCCTCTCTCGAAAGAAGAAAAGAAACCTAAAATAGAAGGTGGAATGGATAGATTAAAAGAGGAATTGCATAAAATGGGACCTGTTAAAATAGAAGAGATCAAAGCAGTTGCTATTTTTGTTGTAGTTCTTGCATTATGGGCAACGGATTCTATGCATTCCATAAGTAAAACCGCAGTAGCATTTCTTGGAGCTATAGTAGCATTACTCCCTCATATCGGTATTGTGAAATGGAATGATGTTGATATTCCATGGCACCTTTTTTTATTCTCTGCCGGGGCATATACTCTTGGTGCCGGTCTTAAGGCTACAGATCTGGCATCTTTGAGTGTAAACGCTTTTTTTGATAGTATGGGATTTGGAGAAAATACTCCGTTTTGGATGCTGTATTTAATATTGACTGCAACGATGGTATTTAGTGCTTTGATATTTCAATCCAAAACAATGCGTACTTTAATATTTGTACCGATAGCTATTGGAGTTGCGCAAAAATTCGGATTTAGCATTGTAAGTCTGGCATTTCCCGTTGCTTTGTTGATAGAGCATGTTTATACTCTTCCATTCAATAGTAAACCGGCAGCACTGCTTTATGTTACAGATCATTATAGTTGGTCTGATACATTTAAATTCGGATTTACCATGTTGGTTATTGCCTGGTTCGTGATGATTTTGGCCGGGGAAACTTATCTCAAATATCTTGGATATACTCCTGATGGTGTTTTCGGTTTGGTAAACTGGCTTGGAAATATTTTTCATCAAATAGCAAACTTTATTCAGGGCGTATTTACCTGATCCTTTGTATTATTATATGTAGTTATACGTGGATTGTGATAAGAATAAGGAGGCTGTCTAAAAAGTCCCATAAAATGATTTTCAATGATTTTTTTGCCCCTACCCCTAAAGGGTAAATCATTGAAAATCAGCCACCCTTTAGGGTTGGGGCGAAAGCTGGTTTTCAAATAAACAATCTTTTTAGACAGCCTCTTTAAACACTATTTTATAACATCTTTTTAATATACTCTTTGCTTGTCAAATTCAGATTACAACAAAGACTGAATTTTCATAGCAAGCCCCATATCTCCTTTTATTTTTACTTTTCCGGTCATAGTAGCCATCATCGGATTCAGATCACCGCTGATCATATCCGCTAATGCTTCCTGAGATGTAGTAATTACAGTATCTGCATCTTTATCCTCGAAACTTACAATATTTTTATCTCCGCTTCCATCAATGTAAACAACTTTATCATCAAGTACCAACTTGAATGTGCCTCCAAGAGGGGAAACCTTTTCTGCTTGTTTTGTTATGTTTTCAGCTATTTCATTAAAATTCATAATAATTTATTTTTGTTTAATTAATGTAATCTACGTCACCTTTCTTTAACGTGATATCGTCTTCTTTTCGTATTATTTCAAACAATCCTTCAATTTTAGGTAATTCATACTCAAAATAATATTTCATTGCAAGGATATTTCCCTGATTCAAATCTTCATTAAAATCATTTTCTTCCAATGATTTAATACCGATTTTAAGCCATTGCCAACTTACTACCACCAAACTCATCATTTCGAGAAACATTGTTGCGTCTTTCAAATACCTCTCATATTGCTTTTGAAAGGCAAAAGGTAATAAAATCTCAAGTATTTTTTGAATTTTTTGAACTCCTTTTTCAAGATCATCTGCATATTCTTTCAGTATATCATATTCCCTGGCTTTGGCAAGTGTCTGATTTATTTTTTCCATCAATAACAATAAAGCTTTTCCATTTTGAGCAGTGACTTTTCTACCCAATAAGTCCAATGCCTGTATTGTAGTTGTACCTTCATATATAGAGGTTATCCTGATATCCCTCATAAATTGTTGTTGAGGAAAATCAATTGTATATCCGTATCCTCCGAGAACCTGGATGCCATTACTAGTTGAGATTATGCCTGCTTCGGTAGGATATGCTTTTGCAAGAGGTGTCAATAAATCCAGCAAAAGGAAATTATCATTCTTTTCGTCCCCTTCTGAATTCTCTACCAAATCGTATTGTCTAAATGCTTCGAAAATAAGCGATAATGCTCCCACAGAGGTTGCTTTTTGCATCAATAGCATTCTTCTGACATCAGGATGATTTATAATCTCCGTTTGTTCAAAAACCCTTTCTCCTCTTTGAGACAATCTTTTACCCTGAACTCTTTCTTTGGCGTATTCCAATGAATGGTAATATGCCGATAAGGAAATTGATGCTGCTGTCAATCCCACTTCAAGTCTGGCCTGATTCATCATCTGAAACATATATTTCAGTCCTTTATTTGGTTCACCGACCAACCATCCTTTGCAATTGTCATTTTCTCCAAACATCAAATGAGCGGTACAATATCCTCTTTGTCCCATTTTTTGATAATCTCCCGCAGTTAATACATCATTAGGCTCTAAACCACCGTCTTCCTTAATTCTGAATTTTGGAACAATAAACAATGAAATACCTTTTGTTCCCTGAGGTGCTCCGTCTATTCTTGCCAATACCATGTGTACAAAATTATCGGCAAATTGATGATCTCCTCCCGAAATAAATATTTTTTGTCCTTTAATACTGTATGAGCCATCTTCATTTGGGCTTGCAGTAGTTCTGAGATTGCCCAATGAACTGCCGGCTTCAGGTTCGGTCAAACACATAGTTCCCATCCACTTGGCTGATAACATATTCGGAACATATTGATCAACCTGTTCCTGAGAGCCAAAACTTGTGATCAAATTTGCAGCTCCGACTGTCAGTGCGAGATAACCTGAAACATGATTGTTAGCTGCATTGTAAACATGTCCAATCGCTGCTGCAACTATATGCGGCATATTCATCCCACCGTAATCGTAATCAAAAGTTGCTCCGACCCAACCGCTTTCAACAATTGCCTTAAAAATTTCACCTAATTTGGGATGGACTTTAATACCACCGTCTTCATATTTTGCAGGATGGTTATCAAAATCCTGATAATAAGGATAGAGGTATTGTTCTCCTATATCATAAGAAGCATCCAAAAACATATCAATAGAATCTTTATCGAATTCATTATGTTTTGGTAAATCCAATAAAGATTGTAGATCGTGTACATTATAGAGCAAGAATTTCATCAAGTTAAGATCAGTATATTTCATAGCAAATATTTTTGTATATTTAAAAAATAATTAGGAACAACAATAAATTTAACATAAAGTTAATTTAATTATTTTATTTTTTCAAGTATTTTTTTAAATTATTTTATTTTAATACGGATTTTTTTATAAAAATACAATATTATTACCCATTTTATTGTTTTTTTCATAAATATTTTATAACTTGCAACTCATATTACACGAATATAAATATTTAAACCTTAAGTATAATTATTAATTGTTAAAATATATAAAGATGAATAAAAAAATAAAAAAAGTTGCAGTTTTAGGTTCGGGAGTAATGGGTTCGGGAATAGCATGTCATCTGGCTAATGCAGGAATGGAAGTTTTGATGTTGGATATTGTGCCTTTTGACTTAAAAGAAGATGAAAAAAACAATCCTGCAGCAAGGAACAGAATAGTGAACGATTCCTTAAAACATGCAATAAAATCCAAACCTTCCCCACTATATAAAAAGGAATATGCAAAGCGTATAACTACAGGCAATTTTGACGATGATTTGCATAAAATAACAGATTATGAATGGATAATCGAAGTTATTATTGAAAATCCCAAAATAAAAAAAGAGCTTTTTGAGAAAGTTGAAAAATATCGAACCAAAGGGACGCCGGTTACCACAAATACTTCAGGAATACCGATTTGGATGCTTGCAGAAGGAAGGAGCGATGATTTTAAAAAATACTTTATGGGGACACATTTCTTTAATCCTCCGCGATATTTGCCTTTACTCGAACTTATTCCCGGCAAAGATACTTTACCTGAAGTTGTAGCCTTTTTCAAAGAATTCGGTGATAAATATCTCGGTAAACAACCCGTAATGTGTAAGGACACTCCCGGATTTATTGCAAACAGGGTCGGATTGTTTTCGATGGCTAAATTGATGGATCTGACATTGAAATTCAACTTTTCGATTGAAGAGGTGGATGCGTTGACGGGTCCTGTTATCGGAAGACCTAAGACGGGAACATACCGTTTGATGGATTTGGTAGGTATTGATGTTGCCGACAAAGTTTTGAAAGGACTTATTCAAAATGCCCCTGAAGATGAATATCTAAAGACCTGGCAGGACCGGGACACTCCGGAATTTATGAAATATCTTTTGGAAAACAAGTTTTTGGGTAATAAAACAAGGCAGGGATTTTATAAAAGAACGAAAGAGAAAGATAAAAAAGGAAGATTCATAATTCTGGCTTTTGATATTTATAAAAATGAATACAGGGATAAAATAAGGCCTTCTTTTGAATTGGTGAAAGAAAACAAGAAGATTGATAATCTTAAAAATAAGATTGTAAACATTTTTGAAAGTGATAAGCCTGAAGCTAACTTCCTGAAAGAATATTTTCTTGGATTATTCTCTTATGTTTCCAACAGGATTCCGGAAATATCCGATTATATTTACAGTATTGATGATGGTATGAAAGCCGGATATGCATGGGATGCCGGCCCTTATGAATATTGGGATATGATCGGAGTGGAAAAAGGAGTGGAAGAAGCGGAAAAAATGGGATATAAAATCGCAGGATGGGTTAAAGACATGTTGAAATCAGGTAAAAAATCATTTTATGAGATTAAAAATCATAGAAAATACTATTACGATATCTTTAAAAAAGATTATGAAAAAATACCCGGAATTGAAGAATTTATAATTCTGGATCTGTTCAGGGATAAAAAACCTGTATATAAAAATAGTGAAGCTATTATTCATGACATTGGAGACGGAGTATTGAATATTGAATTTATATCTAAGAGCAATGTAATAGGTGAAGGTACCGGTTTGGCAATGCAAAAAGCAGTAGAACTGGCTGAAGAAGAAGGTTGGAATGGTATAGTGATCGGGAATAATGCAAAACAATTTTCGGTAGGAGCCAATCTGATGATGGTTGCAATGTTGGCTTTCCAAAAAGATTTCAAAAAACTGGATGAGATCACAAACGATTTCCAACAGGTAAATATGAGATTGCGTTATAGCAAAATTCCTGTGGTGGTAGCTACTCAGGGATATGTATTTGGTGGCGGGGTGGAATTGTCAATGCATGCAGATAGTATTGTTGCTTCATCCGAATCATACATCGGTTTGGTGGAAGTAGGTGTAGGACTATTGCCCGGAGGAGGCGGAACCAAGGAATTTGCAGTGAGATTGTCTGAAAGTATGTATCCGGGTGATGTGGTAATACCTAAACTTATTGAAAGATTTAAAACTATAGCTACGGCTCAGGTTGCTACTTCTGCTGATGAAGCATTTGATTTGAAATATCTTGATGCGACCAGGGATAGTAAAGTGATGAATACGATGCGAGCCATAGCAGCAGCAAAAGATAAAGTATTGCAAATGGCTGATACTTATGTGATGCCGGATAAGAAAGAAGTTAAAGTAATGGGCAGAACAGGCATGGCAACACTTTTAGCAGCTATTAATGAATTTAAATTGGGAGGATATATTACGGAATACGAATCACATATAGCTAAAAAGATAGCTTATGTAATGTGCGGAGGTGATCTTACTGGAGAGCATACAGTCTCTGAGCAATATTTATTGGATATAGAACGTGAGGCATTTTTGAGTTTACTGGGTGAACCAAAAACAATGGAGAGAATTCAATATATGCTGGAGAATAATAAGCCGTTGAGGAATTAGGAAGACGGAGAGAGTGGGCGAGTGGGCGATGGTGCGAAGGTGCGAGTGGGATACGAAGATACTTAGGGACGGAGAGACGGAGAGATGAGGAGAGGGAGAGACAAAGAGATGGAGAGACGGAGAGACGGAGAGAGGGAGAGACGGAGAGAGGGCAAGTGGGAGATGAATTTTTTATTTTTAAGTTTGGAGGTTTTGGTGGTGGTTTGATGAGAGGTCAAAGACCTTCATCTAGGAGAGTGTTTCAAGGGGAAGGATTTGTATGGCGTTTTTTTTAGTTTTGAAATAATGTTCTATGGTAATCGTATTTATGAAGGGTGTATTAATCCCCCGCTAGCGGGGGAAAAAGGGGGTGGAATTTGATGGGAGAAAGCGAGGTCGGAGACGCTCGCTTATCAGGTCGGAGACGCTCGCTTATCAGGTCATGAGACACTCGCTTATCATGGGTGCGATTGCGAATCGCCTACGTTAAAACTTCGGGTATCTGCGCTAAAGCTTTAGCGGCAGCGCACGATTGCGAATGTACTACGCCAAGGTCTTCGCCATGTGCCTATGCTGAAGCTTCGGCGTAAGCATAAGGCTACGACCGTCGGCGAAGGCTTCGGCGATTGCGATAGGGATAGTAGTGGAGCCGACTTTAGGAGGCTGTCCCTGACGATAGTCGGGACGGAACCCACGAATAGCCCGGTCGGAATAGAGATTTTTGCATAAGCAATGGCGGGTGGGAAAATCTCTATGGAGAATCGCCCAAAAAATAAAAAAAGAGAAAATACTCAAAGAGAATAAACAGTTTTTGAATTTTGGATTAACATTTTAACTTAAATAAAAATATTATGGCATATATAGTAAAAGCATACAGAACAGCGATAGGTAAAGCTAAAAAAGGGTCTTTCAAACACACCAGATCGGACGATTTGGCAGTGGAAGTGATCAAATATATAATGGAAGATACACCGGAACTTCAGCCTGAAATGATAGAAGATGTATTGGTTGGATGTGCATTTCCGGAAGGAGAGCAAGGATTGAATATGGCAAGGAATATCTCAATCAAAGCACTGGGAATTAAAACTCC
>JALVEG010000525.1 GCA_027031145.1 Saprospiraceae bacterium
CCATGCGCACAAGGCCACGAGAAAGCATGGAAAAGATTACACGATACACAACCTGTTTCAACGGACTCTCTGCGCGCCACATAAGAACATACCTCATGGCACAGCCCTCCATAGAAATAACGACACCTCCATTATGGCAAATGCATGCAAATAATGTCAAATCTATATCACAAGAGAGTATTTATTTCTTATACACTACAAAAAACGGAAGCCTATCTAATCCTACATAGTTAAACATCTCATAATTTGCACGTCGCGCTGTTGGTGACAGATTGCGCTTCTTTAAATGCTTTTTTGGAATGAATGGATAAAATCTAATTTCTTGTCGCTCCCTGCCATTCTCTTTCCACACAAAATTTGTTATAAGTGGAGGCATCAAATATCCAGACCTCAAGACCTTATTAACCACCTGCCAGCCAGCGCCAAAAATTTCCTTTTTTGGCTTTGTTCTGTTTGTTTTTACTTGCACACGAAAAGAGCACCCTGTACATTGCAAATCATACAGTGGATAATTTGGCGGTAGAATCATTAGCGGTTTCTTACAATTCGGACAAGGTACTTTCTCTACCACATCCAACTCTCCCGCATCTCCCAGCCTTTTATTATTCCTCTCTATAGTGTTTGGTATTCTTATAATTTATAATTCAGATACCTGCAACAGTCTTTGAATTTTATCATCTATAATCTCTGAATTTAAAGCTAAAGTGGATTTTAGCTGATTCTTGTTAATTATGGCAATACAAATTTTTAATATTAATTGTCCAAACTCTTTTTTATTTGTTGGGAATGTACCTAAAATTTCAATAAATATTTTCTTTGCCATCTCAGTAGTTACTGAGTCATTTGTTATAACTCTAATCATAAATTCTACAATAGTTCTCAATGCAAGTTCAAAAGAAACACCATATTCTTCCGATAATGTTAATGGAAAATTAAATTTCCTGATATTTTCAGGTTTAAATGTCTTTATGTCATTATTACCAAAAATAGCAATTTCAATGTCATTCGAGTTTAGTGATAAAAATCTGAAACGATAAGATGATAAATACCCAAAATACTCAAGATACTCTTCAAAACTAATTCCTTTGTTTTCGTAAAGAACTCTAAGCAACGCTAGAGAAGAAAAATATTCAGGTGCTTTTTTCTTAGTTTCCAGTTCGTTCATTTTTAAATAGAGAAAATCCTCTGTTAAAACTGGTATTTTTTCTTTTTGTGCTAATATACATGCGTCACTTAATTCAGGAGAAACTTTTTGTTCTGAAAAACAGTCAATTTTATTTGCAGAAGAAATAACTTCAATATTATTTGGATTTGATTCTAGTATTTTGGCACTATTGATAATATTATTTCTTATCAACCCCCTTTTCTCTTTATCTATAGATGAATAGTTTATTTTCCCTTGTGCATAACCCATATGTCCGACCTGTCCCGGCATATAAGTAAATTTTTCACTAAGTTCACCCAACATATTAATTACAGATTGAGGAACTTTTATATTTGAAATATGTTTATAAATTTTTTCCAAATAACCAATTTCTGATAAAAACAACGCGGATGTTCCATCTATATAAAATGGCATTTTTTTCTGGATAATATTTCTTGCGACCTCTTTTTGTTTTTCAAACTCTTTGATTGTTCCATCGCTAAAGTTTATAAATCCTTTCTGTTCACTTTGTATGCGCCCGATAGCATTAATAATTCCGCCCTCACTGAGGGCAAGTATAGCCAACGGCATGTTGTTTTTAAGATACATATTAAAAAACAGTTCAGATTTTTGGCGCATATCTTTCATGAATTTTTGTACATATCTCAAATCAACAGACTCACCTTTTTCTGGAACACTTATTACTTGCACCTCATCAATAAGACCCTTATGTGCCAACTCATTAAAATACTTTCTAGATTGCCACAGTATATAATTTTG
>JALVEG010000526.1 GCA_027031145.1 Saprospiraceae bacterium
ATTGATAGAAAAAGAAATTGTAAAAAGATATTATTTCAACAAAGGTCAAATTAAAGATTCTTTGAAAAATGATAAAGAAATAGAAAAAGCTGTTGAAATTTTAAACAATAAAGATAAATATAATAAATTACTTACTCCAAATAAATAGATGAGTTATATACTGCATATAGAAACCGCTACGGATGTATGTTCTGTAGCTGTTAGTGAAAATGATAAGCTGATTTCTTTTTCGGAAGAGAAAAACAGTTTGAAGCATTCTGAAATAATCACGTTACAGATCGAGGATGCTATTGGAAATGCAGGTATCAAACAAAATGACCTCTCAGCAGTATCATTAAGTGAAGGTCCCGGATCATATACATCTTTAAGAGTAGGAATGTCTGCTGCTAAAGCGATTTGTTTTGCTATGGATATTCCTTTAATTGGTATAAATACTCTTGAGTCACTTTATTTTGCCTCTTTGCAAAACAACAATAAAAATATGTTTTATTGTCCAATGATAGATGCCAGACGAATGGAAGTTTATGCATCTCTGTATAATAATAAGGAACCAATTTTTGAAAATAAACCTCTTATTCTGGAAGAAGATTCATTTGATAAATATTTTGCAGGCAACTCCCAAATTGTATTTTCGGGAAATGGTTCTCGCAAAGCTCAATCACTTTATAAATCAGAAAAATTTATTTTCACAAATATTATTTGCAGTGCTGAAAATCTTATAAAACCCGCTTATAAAAAGTATCAACAGAAAGATTTTGTTGATTTAGCTTATTTTTCTCCTAATTATATCAAACCTCCAAACATCACAACTCCAAAATTTAAAACACTGTGATTCACACACTTATCAAATTAATATTTATATTTTTTTGATAATAAAAAAAAATATGTAAAAAATTACAGCCAAAAATCCTCAAAAAATAAAAGTTGGTATGGTTTATGCATTTTGTTTGGCATATTAGTCAACTTTTAATAATAAATATAATTATGAGAGACAAAAAGAACGAAACTGTTACACTGAAAAAAGGTGGAAAAGAAATTTTACTGGATTATGCTGATTTGAGAAAAGCAGTTTTAGTCCTTAGAGCTGTTAACCACCAGTTGCGTCAGAGAATCATAGATCTTTTGGAAGAAAGTGAAGGAATTACTGTTACAGATATTTATATCAAATTGAGACTGGAACAATCTGTTGCTTCACAACATTTGGCAATTTTAAGACGAGCCGGAGTTGTAAAAACAGAAAGAAACGGTAAATTTATCTACTATTCTTTAGATAAAAATCGTCTTAAGCAGATTTCAAAATTGGTTTCTGATTTGACAAGTTAAAATTATTTTAGTGTAAATTAAAAGGAATAATTTATGAATTAAATTATTACATTGCCCCCATATACCCCCATTTTTAACAAATTATAAAAAAAACTAATATATTTTTTGGATATATTAAAAATAATTATGATATTTGCACTGAGGTTATAACAAAATGTCTCAAATTAAGAAACTACAAAGATTTTGGAATGAAAAAGACTAAGGTTTTAATTGACGTAGCAAAACTACAGTATGCCGTTGAACTTACTAGAGCACTTGCCCATCCGCTAAGGATGACTATTCTTGAATTTATTGACAGAAACGAAGCTATTAATGTTAATAGTATTTATCGTTCACTGCAATTGGAACAATCCATAACTTCTCATCATCTCCGGATTTTGAGACAAGCAAATGTGGTAAGAGCCAGTAAACAAGGTAAATTGATGATTTATTCAATTAATTATGATATTGTCTCAAAAGCTGTTTCGGCAGTAAATACTTTTTTGGGAAAATAGAATAATTTTACAGGGTTTTGTATCTCAAATATCATTATTAATCCCAAACCGGTTAATAATCCCACGTACATGATTTAATATCCTGTATGGGTTCCCTATATGTATAATTATAGTCTATATCTGGTAACAGAATGGACTTTTTTTTGTGGTGTCTGCACGAAAAACAGACGATTTTAATATTTCATTTTCCCGAACCTCATCCCCCCGAGTGAAATACTTCGTTAATTTTACGGGGTAGACCAGACCTGTCCGCACAAGGAAAAGAAGAGGCACAGATCATAAAAAGCTATAATTGGTTTTTCTTGTTTGAACCGAAATGGTATTTTCGAAGGATAAAAAATGGAGCAATTGCGGGAGGCAACTTCCTCCCTTGTAAGGGAGGATTTAGGTGGGTTCTTAGCCCTATGTTAATTTCACCAATATAAAGTCATAAGTTTATCGTTTAGGTTGTATTGTAGGTTTTTGATCTGAAACCTGCAAGTGCTTTCTCTCTATTTCTAACCTCATCCCCCGCCCCCTTCTCCTTTGTAAGAGTTTGCAGTTTCAAAATAGAATATAAAAGCAAAGGAGAAGGGGAGAAAATGGCGCTAAATTGTTGTGGTTATTTTTTAAACATCTTGTTGGTTCTCGTCTGAAACCGGCTTTTCAAAATTCATACATAGTGTCTGCACGAAAACACATCAATTCTGAAATTGATTATTCATAAGACCTCTAATGATATTTTTCACTATTGAAGGACCTTCATAAATAAATCCGGTATAGATCTGAACCAGGTCAGCACCTGCATTCAATTTTTCCAGTACATCTTCGCTAGTAGATATTCCCCCTACCCCGATAATCGATTTCTCTTTTTTTAATTTTGAACGTAGAATTTTGATAATTTCAGTACTTTTTGCCTTCAACGGATTTCCACTTAGACCTCCATTACCCAATTTTTTAATGTTTTCTTTAGACTCCAACAGATTCTCCCTGGAAATAGTGGTATTGGTTGCAATGACTCCGGCAAGTTCGCTGTTATTCACTATATCGATGATATCATTCAATTGCTCAGAGGATAAATCCGGAGCTATTTTTAGAAATACGGGTTTAGGATAATTCTTTTCATTATTCAAATCCTGAATTGTTTTTATCAGATTAGTCAATGGTTTTTTATCCTGAAGTTTTCTCAAATCAGGGGTATTGGGTGAAGAAACATTTATTACAAAATAATCCACATATGGATATAATTTATTAAACGCAATTATGTAATCATTTTCAGCCTGATCCAGTGGTGTCACTTTATTCTTTCCTATATTTCCACCTATGATCAATTTTTTATTTTTCCTTTTTTTCAATTTTTTTACAGCATAATCCACCCCTTTATTATTGAATCCCATCCTGTTTATCAATGCATGATCCTTTTTCAGCCTAAATAATCTTGGCTTTGGGTTACCGGGTTGAGCTTTAGGAGTCACTGTGCCTATTTCTACAAAACCAAAACCGAAATTTCCAATCGATTCATAAACTTCAGCATCTTTGTCAAATCCGGCAGCAAGCCCGACAGGATTTTCAAAAAGCAATCCGGCAACTTCTTTTCTAAGATTATCAGATTCAATAACAAAACATTTTTTTATTAAATATGTAAGTGGGTATATGGAATTTGACATTTTTAAAAAACCCATCACCAGATTATGTGCTTTTTCCGGAGGAAGAAGAAACATAATTGGTTTGATAAATTGCTTATACATATAGAGATCAATTGTTGAGGCGGATTAGCAGATTCCAGACTTTAATTTTTCCACATCCCTAACCAACAGCCGATGCCTGTCAAAAGTAATAATATTTTGATTTTTCAGAATATTCAAAACAGTAGTAACAGTTTGTCTTGAAGTGGAAGTCAGATTAGCTATTTCTTGATGAGTCATAAAATTCCTAACCACAATTTCATAACCGACTTTCTTTCCTTTTTGGTCGATTGTTTTCATCAAATAATCAATGATCCTTGTCTTGGAATCCTTAAAGACAAGGGATTCCAGTCTTTCATCCAATGCAATATTTCTTTTGCCAAAAAGTGTTAAAAAATATCTCGAAACTTCCAGATCACTAATTATAAAATCATTGATAGCACTGCAGTCAATTTTTTGAATTACTGTCTTTTCAACTGCAAATGCATAGTCCCTCCTTTTTTTCAATCCTGCAATTGCCTGTTCTCCAAATAATTCATCTTTATAAAATACAAATTTTGTTATTTCTCTACCTTTCTCATTGTAACAACCTATTTTAACACTTCCTTCTTTAATGCAAAATAAAAATTTAGCTTCATCACCGGGAGAATAAATAACATCACCTTTCTTATATTCATTTATTGTGGAATACTGTTCAAAAATTGCTTTTATTTTATCAATTGCCATAGCTAAATGTTTATGAATCTACATGTAAATCAAATTTCTTGATAAAATCCGAAATCAAAGGATTTTTATTTATTAACAATTCATATTTCTCTTTTGTTGTTAATATTTTCTTTGTTTTTATTTCTTCATGATCTGGAAACTTTTCGATATCCACTTCAATATTGACTTCAAGGGCAGGATTATGATGAATTTTCCTAATACCAAATATCAGTTCTTTTTCCTGTAACAAATAGTCTTTCGATAGTTGAGTAGGCACATATATAATCAATGATTTGTCTTTTTCTTCAAATTCTAGTTCCTTCAAAACATTTATAACTATTTTTGAAGAATGCTTATCAATCAACTCAAAAGTCAAATTTTTAATCTTCTCAATATCAATATCCAAAGGTTCATGTTGATTTTCTTCCTCTTTTTTTATTTCTTCCAATAATCTATCCAATTTCGGAAAACCAAAACCTGTTGAACTTGCTTTTTTTTCCTGATCTTCAACTTTAGTATCTGAATTTGTTTCCTGAGTTTCAGGCTCCGTTTTTTTATCGTGTTCCAACTTTTTTTCCGGTACAACGACAGGTTGAATATCATCTTTCTTTTCCTGAATTACTTTCCCCGTTTCTTTGATAACAGGTTTTTGAGACTCTTCTTTTGGTGCTGTTTCAACTTTAACTTCAGGTTTTGGGGATACTTTAATATCGGGTTTTATCTTTTTTTTTTCTATTCCCGAATCCTCAAGTTCTATGATATCATTGATATGACACAATTTGCTTAATGCTATCTCTACATGCAATCTTTTATTTTGTGCGGTTGTATATGTATAATCACAGTGATTCAAAATATTCAGAGCTGTCAAAGCAAAACCTTTGTCAGTTAATTGTGATTGATTGAGATATTTTTGTTTAAGTTCATCTCCAATACTAAGCAAAACATGAGTTCGCGGATCTTTACTTACCAGCAACTGTCTGATATGCTCTGCCAATCCCAAAATAAAAAGATTTATATCAAATCCCTGCCTGATTATTTCATCCAAGAGTAAAAACACATTGGAAATATCTTTTTGCAGGATATAATCTGTCATCTTGAAATAATAATCATAATCAAGCATGTTCAGATTATCCAATACCTGCTTGTATGTGATCATATTATCTTCAGATGAACTAACTATTCTGTCGTAAATAGATAAAGCATCACGCATAGCACCATCTGCTTTGTTGGCAATGATATTCAATGCTTCTTTTTCATATTTAACTCCTTCTTTTTCACTGATTGACTCCAATTGTTTCACAATATCCGGAACCTGTATTGTCTTGAAATCATAGATCTGACACCTGGACAATATAGTTGGTATGATTTTGTGTTTCTCGGTAGTAGCCAGTATAAATATCGCATGAGCAGGAGGTTCTTCCAGAGTTTTCAGAAAAGCATTGAAAGCTGATTTGGACAACATGTGCACCTCATCGATAATAAAAACCTTGTACTTTCCTTTTTGAGGCATATACCTCACCTGTTCATCGATCAGAGATCTGATATTTTCCACACTGTTATTGGATGCAGCATCGAGTTCAAAGATATTGAAAGACAGGTTTTCATTGAAAGCCTTACATGAATCACACTGATCACAGGGAGTATTGCCATCTATGGGATTTTCACAGTTCACCACCTTTGCCAAAATTCTGGCACAGGTTGTTTTCCCTACCCCACGGGGTCCCGTAAAAAGATATGCCTGAGCAAGTTGACCTTTCTGCAATGCAGATTTAAGAGTAGAGGTAACATGCTGTTGTCCCACTACATCCTCAAAAGTTGCAGGCCGGTATTTTCTTGCTGATACAATATATTCTCCCATAGCGAAGACAAAGATAATGGAAAAATTAAAAAAGACATATATATTAAATTAAAATGTTTTGAGTATATATGAAAATTAGCGTGCCAAATTTTTGGCACAATGACTAAACGCGTCAACGAAAGTAATTTAGTCAGCCAATTTACTTGCCGGTTTCAATAAAAACAACTCCACTTAAGTAGTTATATTATTCATCATATCAATTTTGATAAACATAGTACCTTATTAATTCGTTTATGTTTTAATAATGAAGATAGATTAGTGAAAATAGATAAATTTCTAAACATGAATATATGAAAAGCATTAAATTTAGTATAATAATATTTATATCTCTAAATATTTTACACCCGGACTTGCTGTTTTCCCAAACATATCTGGTACCGTCGATCGGAAGAAATTATTCTTATTTAGAAGGATATAGAAACTGCTCTCTATTTGATATAAAAGAACCGATTGATCCCGAAGAACAATTCAAGAATAACACATGATTTGCAGGGATCGGAGTTGAACAATATATAGCGAATAAATTCATATTGGGAATTAATTTTGATATTACCCAAAAACTTATCAAATACAAAAAAGCATCTCCCATTTGTGCTGATATATGTGACACTGTCAATAATAAAAATTTTAATTACAAACAACTTAATTCATCATTTATCCTGAGTTATATTCCAATTAAAAATTGGCATTTAAATGCCGGGATAAGTTCAAGATATTATTTTGACGGAGTTTTGTACAGAGAAGTAATTGATGATTTAAATCCTAATATTTATCATGCTCAATATAAAAAATACAATCCTCAGTTACATTTTGACTGGGTAATAGGCATTGTTTATAATTTTAAAAACTTTTTATTTTCCTTTAACTATAGACAAAGTTTTAAACACAGGCATATATGGAATCCTGATTTTAAGTTTATAGTACGAAGACCATATTATCATAAATCCTTTGATATTTCGGTTAGCTATCTATTCAAAGTATTCGATAAAAGAAAGAAAAGATCGAGAGTAAATTGTCCTACACTATAAAAATATATCCAAATCCTGCAGGATTACACTTAAATTTTACTATTCCGGATAATGCACCAATACATCAATGGATGATAATGGATATGGAAGGTGATACAATATAAACAAATAATCCCCTTACTTCATATGAAAATGATAAATGGGAAGTAATTGAAATGAAACTAACAAATCCTACTGATGGTAAAGTCGAATTATTTATTAATAATAGTAGCCTTAAAGTTTATCGTGGAGAAATTAAGGTTTATGATCTGTCAGGAAAGCAAGTAATGATATTTAATGATGTGAAGATGGCTACGGGGAAATCTATCTCATTAGATTTAACAAATTTGCAATCCGGAACATATTTTATTAATTTATCTTCTGACAGTTTCAATAATACAAAAAAAGTAGTGATACACAAATAATTTTTTAGGATAGCACGTTATTTTATTTAAGTAACGTGCTACTATTTTTTTATTATGAAAGAAAAAATAAAGTATGAATAAAAAAACACATCATATAGTATTGTTTTTGTTTATCTTATTTAGTTTTGATTTAAATGCTCAGTATATGTTTTTACTTGAAGCAAGTAATGGCAATAATGAAACCAAATACTCTACCTATAAAGATTATACAAGATTGTACAATTATGGAGTCGGATGTAGGTATGATTTAACAAAATCTTTTAGTATTGGCTTAAAAATCAATTATTTGAGTTTTA